>NZ_LZHM01000076.1:0-125229 GCF_001690875.1 Gilliamella sp. wkB18 | reverse complement strand
GTATAGTATGTTCGGTTATTTGCCCATAAATTGACTAAGTTTTGAATCATTATCAAATTTTTTAAGCGATTGCCGTAATTTTCACTCCAACTTTCGGCAATATTGGCGGTGTCATCGGCGGTAAAACGGATAAACTGCCCACCATGAATCGATGGGTAGTAGTAGTTTGCAATTTGGGTTAATTGTGATTTTAGCCATGCGTTGTCTTCTTTGCTCGCTACTTCTTGCAGAAATTGCATTCGAAATGGTTCAAAAAAGGGGTAATAACGCCGATGCAATGCATTGGCAATGGTATTGCCAATATTGATTAGTTGTTTTGCCAGTACCGATGGTTTAAGGTCTGTAACAATATAAGCACAAATATAACGCTTTGACTCAAAACATTCGTTTGCTGCTTCAAAGCCAATTCTATCCAATATTGGGCTTTCTAAAAATTCATCGGGTTCGGCAAGTTTAACCAGTGTTGGGCAGACGCTTGGGTCATAATCTAAATCCGAACGTAAAACTTGCGTGAGTTTTTTTTCGCTAAATGGGTGGCCTTCACCAAATAGGTCTATTAACCCTTCTTTTGATAATGGTTCAACTGGGTTAAGGGCGACGATGTTATCAACCAATAAGTAACGGTATTTAAATAAGTTGTTGGTATTATTTAATTCAAAAATCATTATTTACCCTTTTCTACACAACCATGAACATCCAGATCGCTAGATGGTAATTTCGTGTTTCGTGTTTCCGTTGTTGCCCCCATTTTTTGCATTACATTGCACTTAAGATAAATATTATCCTGCGTGCCAAGTTCAATACCTTCACTGCTGATTTTGATATAAGAGCCACCACACATTAAGGTAATTTCTTTGGCTGCCGAAAAGTCAACTTGACTGTCCTCACTGTCAATTTTAATGTTTTGCTTTGCCGCTAACGCCATTTGGTCACTTTGTGCTTGAATGTCGATGTCCCCTTCATTGGCAATGAGTTTCATCCCTGATTTTTGCGCCAGTAAACTGATTGCCTCAGGTGTGGCAACCGTGATATTTTTTAATGCGGTAATGTCTGTTTGATTGGTCGAGATGATACTTAAGCTGTTACCAGTGGTTAACTGTATGTTTTGCGGGCTGATTAGCGCCATGCCTTCTTGAGCATAAGCCAGCATGCCTGATTGCGTTAAGTTACTCAGTGAACTTTGCAGCTGTTGCTGTGATTCGGTATCTGGTGTGTGTGACTGGGCACTTTCTGCGACACTATGTAGTGCTTTGGCAATGGATAAGGCGTTTTCAAGCTCCACCATTGCCCCTTGCATATCGAGCTGTTTGCCCTGCGCTTTGGGTTCGGTTTGGCTGGTGAGGTATAAGCCTTTATTGGCGGCAATGCCCCCCCACTGATCAGTTCTTAATTCAAAGCCTTCTCCTCGGTGATTTTTGTCTTTATCCACCAAATGACCCAAATTTAATTGGGTTTTAGCGTATTCGGTTGCCAGTTTGATGTGCTCTTGCCCACGTTTGTCATCCATTCGCAGCTCGTTATTCGCTGGCGTGCGAATTACGTTACGGTGTTTATCCATGGCAGTAATCAGGTCGGGGTGGGCGCTGTCATGGAACGCAAAGGCAATATAAGGACGATTAGGGTTTTGGTCCGTAAAGGCTATTGCCACTTCGGTGCCGTCAATCAATGGAAAGTGAAATCCGTATTGATTACCCGCATACGGTCTGGCAAGTCTAACCCACAAGCTTTCTTCACCACTGCGCCAGTTCGCTAAGTCGAAGTTAAATTTAACTCGATAACGCCCATATGTGTCGATATAACCATAAGTGTCATTATCTGGACTGGTAATTCGAGCCGGTAGTGTGCCACTAATTTTTGGCATCGGGAGGGGCGCTGGTCGGTAAGGTTTTAATACGTCAAAGGCTATGGCAGTAAATTCAATTTCGTAAGCCTGACTGCGGTCACCATAGCCTTTGGTGGTTAAGATGATAATGCCATCTTCGATGCCAGCCATTGAGCTGTTGGTAATCGTTCGGCGTTGACCTGGGGCTAAACGGTAGTCGTTACTTTTTCCCCGTATAAGGCGTTGCTGCGAAATAACTTGTTGGTGACGAATGGCGGCAAACCACTGTCCGCTTTCAATTTCACTATCTTCGTCATTTTCAATAAGGTGTTTATAATCCTCTCCGTAACGGTAGTCATTGCCGTAGGTAGTAGTGTCTTTCGCCGCCGTGTTGACTTGGGAGAGTAAATTTTGTTTTGCTTCACGGTAATTATAATTATTAACCGTAACACTTTGGTTTACTACACCACTTTGCCGAGCCAGTGCCCAGACACTGTATTTACCGCTGTCCATCATACCACTGGGTTTTTGATGAATAATTGTGCCATAATCTTTAAAGCGCTGGTCTTCATCACTTAATACTACCACGTCGCAATGATGCTCTGGGTGAGTTTCAAAAAATAAACTGATGCCAACATCAGCCAATAGTCGTTGAATAAAGACTAAATCACTTTCTTGCCATTGTGTGATTAACTCGCGGTTTGGATAAGTTTCTTTTAATTCTAGGCGGTAATCTATGCCTGTTAAGCCATGCTGTCGGAATAAAGATTCAACCACGCTAATTACACTTTGATTTTGATAAATGGCGCTGCTGTAACTATTACTAAGTAATGCAACCCTTGGTTGTAATATAATTTGATATCGCGTTTCTTCTTGACTTGTGGATAGCAAACTAAACGCCGTTACTACACCGTACACGGTGCGGGTGGCTTCTGATGCGTCAAATAGGCGGTCAAGTACGCTATTTTCAGCCGGTAAAAAAGAAAATGAAGCCGGTTTGTTTAAAATGGTGTCAACCGCTAATGTGTGGTTGCAACTGGTAAAGGTGATAGTATAACGCCAAGGTTGGTTTAACTGTTCATCAATGGCAACGGCATGAACTGAAATTGATTCGGTTATATTCAGTTCATTCAATTTAAGAGAGTAACGATTATGAGGCACTGCTGAAGAAAGAGCATCTAACCCTGTTGAAATTAAATCCGAAAAAGACATCTATATTCCTTACTAATCCAATATCCAAATACTATTTATTTTTGATGCGTAAACGATTAATTAATGTTAGTGAATGTAAAACCATTAACAGTTAATGTTTAAAAAGCCGTTAAAATAACTTTTTTTGAGTAATTAATCAACTATTTTGTTGTGTTAATTCTTCTTTACACTCTTTAATTAAAAATCTAAAGAATAACATTTATCATTTTGAAGCTCTTTTGAACAATGATGCTGATAGTCATTTTTACGAGCATTTTTATAAATAACATGGTTTTTATGCGTTATTAATTGTTTTGCTTGCCATTTAATCAATACAATAAAATTTTTTTAATTTAAGCAATTATCCGTTTTAGATATTACATTAAATTTTTTTCAGTAGATTATAGTGTTTAGTTTATTTGTATTAAATTAATTACTGTATTAAACCAGTTATTGTATTAAATCGTAAAAAAGTCTAAATTCTAAGCAAGTTGTTTTGAATGCGATACTCATATAATCATTGTTAACTTTTCAATAATGTATGTTCAATTTAGAAGGAGAGTGTTATGCCATATAAAACACGTCAAGATTTACCCGATTCAGTACGCCATGTTTTGCCTGAACATGCGCAGGATATTTTTAAAGAAGCCTTCAATAGCGCTATTAAACAGTATCAAGATCCGCATAAACGACATGATAACAGCGATCCAGAAACAATTGCTTTTAAAGTAGCTTGGGCTGCTGTTGAAAAGGTTTATCACAAAAATGAAAATGGTAAATGGGTGGCTAAATAAATAGCTTTTTCCCCAATTATTCTTATATTTTTCCTTATCAATACGGAAAAAGTGGGTTAGTAATTCTATTTTTTTCCTTTTATACTAATTTTGAATTATTAATAAACACAGGTACTTAATTATGAGTAATAAAGGTTTACCAAAAGATTTTTTATGGGGCGGCGCTGTTGCGGCTCATCAATTAGAAGGTGCTTGGCAAGTTGGAGGGAAAGGTGTAAGTGTCGCTGATGTGATGACTGTGGGCTCACCTAAAAGTTATCGTAAAATTACTGAAGGTGTAATTGAGGGGGAATATTATCCTAATCACGAAGCTATTGATTTTTATCATCATTATAAAGATGATATTAAGCTATTTGCCGAAATGGGATTTAAATGTTTTCGTACTTCGATTGCTTGGACGCGTATTTTTCCAAAAGGCGATGAACTTGCACCAAATGAAGAAGGCTTAAAATTTTATGATGAGCTTTTTGATGAATGCTTAAAATACAATATCGAGCCAGTTGTTACCCTTTCCCACTTTGAATTGCCTTATTACCTTGTCACTGAGTATGGTGGATTTCGTAATCGTAAATTAATTGACTTTTTTGTGCGTTTTGCCGAGGTCTGTTTTGATCGTTATAAAAATAAAGTCAAATATTGGATGACTTTCAACGAAATTAATAATCAAGCAAATTTTGATGAGGATTTCGCCCCGTTTACCAATTCCGGTATTTTCTATAAAGCAGGTGACAATCGTGAGCAGATTATGTACCAAGCCTCACATTATGAATTAGTAGCCAGTGCCAAAGCGGTGCAAATTGGTCATGCTATTAACCCTGATTTTGAAATAGGCTGTATGTTGGCGATGATTCCTATCTATCCAGAGACTTGTAAACCAGGTGATATTTTAATGGCACAAAAGGCGATGGAGCGTAAATATTTTTTTGCCGATGTTCATGTACATGGTCAGTATCCAAACCATATCATTAAATATTGGCAAGGTAAAAACTATAAATTAGATGTGACTACCCAAGATTTGGAAATTTTAGCAAATGGAACTGTCGATTACATTGGGTTTAGTTATTACATGTCAAACGCTATTCGTAAAAAATCGGATAACTATGAATATAACGAAAAAACCGATCTGATTGGTAATCAATATGTGAAAAAATCCGATTGGGGTTGGCAAATTGATCCTGAAGGGTTACGTTATACTTTAAATTGGTTAACTGATATGTATCGTTTGCCGCTTTTCATTGTTGAAAATGGTTTTGGTGCTTACGATAAAGTCGAAGCTGATGGTAGCATCCATGATGCTTACCGTATTGATTATTTGCGTGAACATATTAAACAAATGAAGATTGCTGTTGAAGAAGATGGTGTTGATTTGATGGGATATACCCCTTGGGGCTGTATTGATCTTGTTTCGGCAGGCACAGGGGAAATGGAAAAACGTTATGGGTTTATTTATGTTGATAAAGATAATCACGGTAATGGTACTTTAAAACGCAGTCGAAAAGATTCATTCATTTGGTATAAGAAAGTCATTGGGTCAAACGGTGAAATCTTATAGCTGGTTGAGCTGATAACAGATTATTATTTATTGGAGAATAAGAAAAGCGATGAAAAAAGCATTGATTATCTGTGCTGCTGGGATGTCATCATCCTTAATGGCCAAAAAAGTAACCGAATATTTTGCAAGCCAAAATAAAACCATTTCGGTTGATGCAGTTTCGTCCACTGAAGGGGCAAATATGATTAAAGATAGCGATTTTTCGCTCTTTTTAATTAGCCCTCAAACTATGATGATGTTTGATAAATTTAGAAAATTGGGGGAAGAAGTCGGTAAGCCTGTTGTGAGTATTCCTTTTCAGGCTTATATTCCGATTCAATCAGGAATTGAGCAGTTAGCTAAATTAATTGAGGATAATGTTCAATCGCTTTAAGCCATTCCTTTGTAAATATTTGATTTTGGCACCGTTTGTTTGTTGCGCTATATAGCGGTGCCTTATTATGTTGCTCTGCGTGCATTTTTATTAAGCCAATAAGAACAACCACAATATTATTAAGCATGCTTTTAACTGTTATAGGTATGGGTGATAATGATTAAAAATAAACAACGTGATCTTATTAGTTTATTAGTTAGTTCTAAAAATCAATTCCAAAGCAGTACGTTGCTGGCCTGTAAGTTATCATTATCTGATAGGACCGTTCGCACTTATCTTAACCATTTGAAACCTTTAATTGAAAGTAATGGCGCAATTATAGTTAGTAAGCAAGGCTATGGATACCAATTACAGATTAGAAATAGAACCGCTTTCAATTCATTTTTAATTCATCATCATTTGTTAGATCAAAATCAAAATCTAAATCGTAATGAAGAACTATCAAGTTATCGCGATGTTTGCCAAAGAAAACATTATCTTCTTAATTTGCTTCTTTTAGAAAGCCAAAAAATTGATATTGAAGACTTGTCTGAACAGATATTTATTAGCACTTCTCAGTTGAATAAGGATATGTTGGAAATTAAAAATCAATTGGCATCTTTCGAACTTAAACTGAAAAAAAATAAATGCTTGTTTTATGTTGACGGCGCAGAGAAGGCAAAACGGCATTTTATTATGAGCTATTTTTTTCATGAAAAGTCGATTCATTTTTTACAGCGTTTAAGCTATTTAAATAAATTTAGTGATGCCATTAGTTTTGATACTTTAACTATTATTATTTTAGATGAATGCCGAGAGGCCCACCTTAAACTGTCTGATGTGATGGTGCAAAATATTGTGCTGCATCTTTCTTTAAGTATAAAGCGTTTGCAATCTGGGCTTTTAATCCAACACCTTGATATGCCCGATTCAACGAAAGACAAGCTGGAATATCAAGTTGCTAAGAAAATTATTACTCGTGTTGAGGCAGTGATCGGGTTTACTTTTCCAAAAGAAGAACAAATGTATTTGACATTACATTTGATGAGCAAATCAAATGCTGCTCATTGTAATTTAGATTCGCAACTTAGTGTGATGTTGACCAAGTTACTCCGAAAAATTCAAGAGGAAACCGGGTATCAATTTTCAAAAGATGAACAATTAAAAAATGGGTTGATTCAACATTTAAAACCTATGCTTGTACGGTTAGAACAAAATATTAAACTAGAAAATCCACTGCTTAATGAAATTAAAACTTGTTCACCAGAATTATTCAATTTAGTAAAACACTATTTTAATCAACTTGTTAATTTAAATACATTTTCTATTAATGATGACGAGTGGGGGTATTTAACCCTGCACTTTTTAGCTTCGATTGAAAAACTTAAAAATGAGCAAAAATTCAAAGCATTAATTATTTGTGCAACAGGGCTTGGAAGTGCGCAGTTGCTAAAAAATCGAGTGGAGAATGAATTTGATGAGCGGATTAAAATTGTTGCCATTCGAGGGTATTATGAAATTGAAGCTGATATGCTAAATGATATTGATTTTATTATATCGTCGGTTGATCTTTCAGCGAAAATTTTTAAAGTTCCTATTTTTCATGTTTCTGTATTTTTTAATGATGAAGATGTGCAGAAAATTCGTCGGTACCTTATATCACGTAAAATGTTGGTTTCTTTTAGTCAAGGATCATTATCAACAAATAAAGCGGTAAGTGATCCCCGCCGTTTAATTCATATTGAGCAAGCTGTTGATGATTTATCAGCTGACTATTTTTATGTGTGCCAGCAATCTAAAACTAAAGATCAAATCATGGATAGTTTACTTGATCGCTTAGCAATAAATGAAGATTGTTGTTATAAACATAAGATAATAAAGCAAATGGAAAACAGAATGGCATTAGGTGATATCTTTTTTAGCCCTACCATTGTGGTACCACATCCCGCTGTTCCTGTGGGTAAATTGTCAAAAATGGGGATTGCAATTATCCCTAATGGTTTAGTTTGGGATAAAAGTCACCCAGATATCCGCTTTATTTTTATGATATCCCCTTCTATTTATCAGAACCCTAACTTAGCCATGATGACAAAAGCTGTCGTTACGTTAATTGATGATTTGCCGATGCAATCGAAATTGTTGCAGAGCCAAAACTTTACCGAATTTAAATCACTTTTTATCAAACTTATAGAAAAGGGAATCTAACAATGACTAAAAAAATGAGCTCCGAGAATATTCAACTTGTTGCATTTAATATTATTTTGCACAGTGGTAACGCTAAAACCAAAATTTACGAGGCATTTAAAGCCATGAGAGAAGCCAATTTTGACTATGCTAATACGCTGCTCGAAGATGCCAACCAAGAAATTTTAGAAGCGCATAAATCACAAACCCAATTACTGCAATTTTATGCGAATGGAACAAAAATCGATATGGAAATTATTATGGTGCATGCACAAGATCATTTAATGACAACGATGGCAATGCGCGAAATTTCCCTTGAAATTTCTTATTTGTATAGAAAGAATCATGAACTATTAGCTACGCTTAGGGGTTAATCAATATGATGTCTAATCAATTGAAGATGCATAAAAAAATAAGTTTAGCTAATCTTTATTTTAATCGTTTTTTAGCTATTCGTTATGGCACTGCTTTTTTTATTTTTCTTAACCTTTATTGGGCTGTGTTTTTAATTAGTTCAATGTCTTTTTTTTCTATTATGCCCATTGCTTTATTGGTACTAGGTGTTTTGGCTTCGTTTGAACAGATAAAACTTTATCGGAATCATTATAATTATTTACCTTATGCAACGTTATTTTATCGTTCAATATTATTCACTTTTAGTGCGTTAATTATCATACTTTATACCCCTTGGTATCCTCTTTTTTTTCCTTTTTTGAAAGATACGCAAGATGTTTTAAATACAATTAGCGCTTTTTTAATAGGCTGTGTATTTATCGATTTTTTGATGCTTAAAAAATTAAAAAAAATTCAACTCAATAAAGATAAACATTTTCAAAGAATTCAAGCTTATCAAGCAATCATTAATTAGATGAGGAAAACAAAATGAATGCCGGATTTATGTTTTTACAAAGGTTTTTGATGACCCCAATGGCAAAAATATCCCAATTTAAAATTGTGCGAGCAGTCATGGCTGCTGGAATGGCGTCAGTACCTTTTTCTATCGTTGGGTCTATGTTTTTAGTGTTTAATACATTGCCGATGACATTTACTGGTTTGGAGTTTTTTTTTGAAAATACCTTTTTTAGAGTTAGCAACCTTTATATGATTGCTAATACAGCAACTATCGGTAGTTTAGCTCTCTATTTTAATTTTGTTGTTGGTTATGAGTTAAGTAAAATTGAAGCAGAAGAAACAGGGTTAAAAGTCAATGCACTTAATGGGGCAATGTTATCTGTTTTTGCCTTTTTTATGACATTACCTGAATTGGTAATACAAAATGGAGGAATTGCGTTATTTAATAATCTTGATAATTCAGTCATCAATGGATTACGTTTAAACCCTTTTATTTTTCGATTAGGAACTTCAGGTATTTTTATTGCCATTGTTATGGCAATTTTAGCTACCCACCTTTATTTTTTATGTGTTAGACGCAATTGGGTGGTAAAAATGCCAGAAACCGTGCCTTTAGGTGTTTCTCGTTCTTTCACTGCGTTAATTCCCACTTTTGTTATCGCTTTTTTTGTCATCATTCTTAATGGTGTTTTGGTTTTTTTAGGAACAGATATTTTTCATATTGTTAGTGTCCCTTTTACTTTTGTCACCAATTTAACCAAAAGTTGGCTGGGGATTATGGTTATTTTATTTTTAATCCATGCTTTATGGGTTGTCGGTATCCATGGTGCTAGTATTATTGGAGCGTTTATTACACCAATTATGCTCGCCAATATGAGTGAAAATGCAGCTGGGGCACATATTCCTTTTGCTGGCGAATTTAATAACTCATTTGTGATTTTAGGAGGATCAGGATCTACATTGTTGATGACTTTTTTTATTGCTTTTTATGCTAAATCTAGCCAATTAAAAATATTAGGACGTGCATCAGCCGTACCGGCCATTTTTAATATTAATGAGCCTGTAATTTTCGGAATGCCGATTGTTTATAATCCTTATTTAGCACTTCCTTTCTTTTTAGCCCCTATGGCATGCGGTACGTTGGGCTATTTTGCAATTAATTCAAACCTTATTCATCCAATTATTGCGTTAATACCATGGCCATCACCAATGGGATTAGGTGCCTTTATTGGTACTGGAGGAGATTATAAAGCCATTTTTGTTGCTATCTTGTCGGCAATTTTAGCTGTTGTAATTTATCTGCCTTTTATAAAGATTTATGACAATAAACTTTATAAAGAAGAACAAGGGAAAATAGATAGCCAAGCTCAAGAAGCTTAAAAAAATTGAATATAGGTAAGGTAATAACTTTTTTAAATTCACTTTTTTAGCGTCATAATCTTTTATTTAAAGGAGTGGCGCTGTTTTATTGTGAATTTTCGTTATTAAAAATTATGTATTATATGATATCACCAAGTAAAACCGCATTAACAAAAGCTGAACAATATTTACTCAATTGATAATCTTTCTGTGATATATTTTTTAATTCCCTCTTATGAAATCTTTTACATATTGGCAAGAATTTTGCTTTATTCATTTTTATGTAACAGAAAAGTAAGACGGTATCAATGTATTTATTAGGAGGTTTAAAATGTTCTATCTAAAAAGTAAGTGGGTGAAGCTTTGCTGTTTTACTTTATTTATCATGGTATATCAGCAAGTGCTTGCCAAAAACCTGAGTCCACAAAAGTTTGAAGCTGCAGCTGTTGCTTCGCCCGACTATTATGGTGCAAAGGCGGCAGAAGAAGTGCTCGAAAAAGGTGGAAATGTAGCCGATGCTGCAGTTGCAACAGCATTTACTCTGGCGGTAACCTATCCAGAAGCTGGAAACATTGGCGGTGGTGGATTTATGACGCTTTGGATGGACGGTAAACCTTATTTTATCGATTATCGCGAAGTTGCCCCAAGCAGAGCTGATAAAGATATGTATTTGGATAAAAATAAAAATATTATCCCTAATTTAAGTCTTTATTCACATAAAGCATCGGGCGTGCCAGGTACAGTTGCTGGGATGTGGGCTGTACATCAACGGTTTGGTAAGCTCACTTGGCAAGAAGTAATGGCGCCGGCTATTCGATATGCTAATGAAGGCTTTATAGTAGATAAAGCATTGATTACTCGTTATCAAGAAGCCGAAAAATTAGCACCAGCTAATGGTCACTTTAAGCAGTACTTTGGTTCTATGCAAGAAGGAAAACGATTTAAACAACCTGAACTTGGCAAAGTATTAGAACGTATTGCAAGTCAAGGAAGCGATGGGTTTTATAAAGGTGAAACAGCTAAATTAATTGCGCAACAAATGCAGAAGAATGAAGGTTTGATTACGGAAAGTGATCTTGCTAATTATCAAGTTAAATGGCGAGAACCTTTAATTGCTAACTGGCACGATATGCAAGTTGTTACTGCTCCGCCTCCAAGCTCTGGTGGTGTTGGTTTAATTCAACTATTATTAATGAAGCAAAATTTAGCGAATGATTTTAAGCATGTTAAAGTGAACTCACCTCAATATATTCACTTATTAGCAGAAATAGAAAAACGTGTTTTTGCAGATCGGGCTGAATATATGGGCGATCCCGATTTTATTTCTGTTCCTGTTACTCAATTAATTGATAGTAATTATTTAGCAAAAAGAGCCAAACAAGTTAATCCTAAAACTATTTCGATTACTGAACAAGTTAAACCAGGATTAGATAATAATCATGAAAAATTACAGACAACGCATTTTTCTATTGTAGATAAATGGGGTAATGCCGCATCCAATACTTATACACTTAATGGTTGGTTTGGATCGGCAGTTGTAATAAAAGGTACAGGTATTTTATTAAATAATGAAATGGATGATTTTAGTAGTAAAGCAGGTGTGGCAAATCAATTTGGTGTCGTTGGTAAGGATGCTAATGCGATTGAGCCGAATAAACGTCCTTTATCTTCTATGACACCAAGTATTTTTATTAAAGATAAAGAAGTTGCAATGGTTATTGGTACACCAGGTGGTTCAAGGATTTTCACTTCAATCTTTCAAGTTGTGACAAATGTTTTTGATAATCATATGTCATTAAAAGCGGCAATGGATGCCCCACGTTATCATCATCAACTATTACCAGCGAATCTTATCTTTATTGAGCGTTTTCAAAATAAAGTGCCAGAGAAGTTAAAAGATAAACTTAAACAGATGGGTTATCATTTTAAACAGCAAGATTTTAGTGGTGATATTCAAGCCATAAGAATTAATAATAATAAACCCGAAGCCGTTTCAGATATTCGAGGTAGAGGCAAAGCGTTTATTATTAAATAATTTTGTTACCTAGCTATTTACCCTTTTTTAGCCGTAATGATTGGGTATGTAGATTAGTATGTAATATATAAAAATTACTGATATCAATATCAAAAAAACATAATAAAAAAACCCGTCAACTTAGACGGGTTTTTTTATCGATATTGATTGATGATTATTCAGGAATAATATCAATAATAAGTTTAGCAAAAGCTTCACTATGTACTTGGAAGCAGACTTCGTGCTCACCAGTTGTACGTAATACACCATTTGGTAAGCGAACTTCGCTTTTTGATACATTAATACCACGAGCTTTAATTGCATCAGCGATATCACGTGCACCAATAGAACCAAATAAACGACCTTCGTCACCAGCTTTAGAAGCAATCGTTACTTTTTCAAGCGCATTAATTTGAGCAACGCGCTCTTCAGCTGCTTTTAATGCATCCGCAAGTTTTGCTTCTAATTCAGCACGACGCGCTTCAAAAAATTCGATATTCTTTTTAGTCGCAGGTACTGCTTTACCTTGTGGAATCAAAAAGTTACGCGCATAACCCGCTTTAACATTAACTTGATCACCTAAGCTGCCTAAATTAGCAACTTTATCGAGTAGAATAATTTGCATTATATGTTCCCTCTGTTGCTAATTACTGATGATTGTCAGTATATGGTAATAATGCCAAGTAACGAGCGCGTTTGATTGCGCGAGCTAATTGACGTTGATATTTTGCACTTGTACCAGTAATACGGCTTGGTACAATTTTACCACTTTCTGTGATATAGCTTTTTAATAAAGAAACATCTTTATAATCAATTTCTTTAACGCCTTCTGCTGTAAAACGGCAGAATTTGCGACGACGGAAATAACGTGCCATTTGGCTATTCTCCTAATAGTTTAATTTGGTCAGCATGTAAAACAAGTTGGCTTGTTTTATTGCGTTTAGTGTGTGTACTGATAAAGCCACTTACTAACACTTTGCTGCCTTTTTTAATACTGTAACTTAATTCTTGTTGTCCACTAACAATAATGGGCATGACGCACCACGCTTGCCTTATGAGTTCTGCTTCAATTTGTTCAGATACATGTTCTAAATAAAACTGACAGTGCGAAATCCCACTTGGACTCATTTTTCGTATCGGCGTTTTAGTAACAATACCCGATAACATTAAACGATTATTCGTCGGAATCATCGTCCATATTTACTTCGCTAAAATCATCTTCAGAACTACGGCGTTCGTCTTTAGCTTTTAGCATAGGTGACATTTCAGTTACAGAATGTTTAGTGCGCATAATTAAACTGCGAATCACTGCATCATTAAAACGGAAGTTATCTTCAAGTTCGTTAACAGCTTCTTGAGTTGCTTCAACATTCATTAACACGTAATGTGCTTTGTGCAGTTTTTCGATAGGATAGGCTAATTGGCGACGACCCCAATCTTCTAATCGATGGATTTTACCACCATCAGTGGTTAATGTACCAGTATAACGTTCAATCATACCAGGTACTTGTTCACTCTGGTCTGGGTGAACCATAAATACTATTTCGTAATGACGCATTATCGCTCCCTACGGATTAATCAGCTTTCTGTCGGGGCAACCGCAACCCATTGAAAGCAAGGAACATGAAAAATAGGCGGTTGAAATCGACGGGGCATTATATATCAACTAACTATAATTGACAAATGAATATAGTAATTTTAATGAATTATTATCAGGGGAATGAATTGGTATATAACAAATTGAAAAAAAATGAATAAAATATAAAAGATCGCACTGCTGCGACCTTAAAGTTGAGTATAAAATCCCATAATAACCGGTTGTAATTGAATGATGCGATTATCTTGCCGCTTTAACTGCTTTTCCTAATTGCCAAATAGCCATGGCATAGTGTGAACTATGGTTGTAACGGGTTATTACATAGAAATTGGGTAATCCATACCAATATTGATAACGATCGCCTACATCAAGTCGCAATAAACTGACTTGATTGTGCCCTTCTAGTGAACTTTTTGGTTTTAAACCCGCTTTTGCTAACTTTTCAATTGAATATTTGGTATGAAATCCCGTTTCAAGCGCTAGTGCTTGACCATGTGCCATTACTGCTACTTTTTTTCCTCGTTGCCATCCATGCGCCTTAAAGTAGTTAGCAACACTACCAATTGCATCAATGGGATCCCATAAATCTACATGACCGTCTTGATTGAAATCAACGGCATGCCTTCTAAAGGCCGAGGGCATAAATTGACCATATCCCATTGCACCAGCAAACGATCCACTTAGATCAAAAGGATCTACACCTTCATCTCGACACATTATTAGAAAGTCTTCTAGTTCGTTGGTAAAATATTGGGCTCGTCTTGGATAATAAAAGGCAAGAGTTGATAAAGCATCAATAATTTTGGTATTACCCATAACCCTGCCCCATCCTGTCTCAACACCAATAATGCCAACAATGATTTCAGGTGGTACACCATATTCATTATAAGCACGCTGTAATTCTTTTTCGTATTGGTTCCAAAAATCAACGCCTTTAGAAAGGTTGCTTGGGGTAATAAATTTATTTCTGTAACGAATCCAAGCACCATTAGGCACATTTGAAGTGCTTGATTTGGGTGCTTGTTTATCCATTAAATTAATCACCCAATCAAGCTTATTAGCTTGTGCTAGTATATTATGAAGTTGCTGACGTTCAAAACCATGCTTACTCACCATTTTATCAATAAACTGCTCTTTATCTGTTGATAAAGGAATGTTGTCAGTTTCAGGTTGGATATGTTCTTGTTCCAGATACACCCCTCCTTCAACATTAGAATGTCCCCTGTGCTCTTGCATTGGTGAAGTTGAATAATTATTGCTACTACAAGACGTAAGCATCAGCATCATACTAATAAAAAGAAGAATACGCTGCATAGACTATCCAAATTTTGAATTGTTAAAAAATTGTCATTATCATAAATTGTTGATTGTTATTCAACAATATTTGAACAAGACTCACCTTTAGATATAAGTTTAATATTATTTAAAGTTGTATCAGAAATATTTAATAATGCTTCTTGTGTTAAAAAGGCTTGATGACCAGTAAAGATTACATTATGACATGAGGATAATCGACGGAACACGTCATCTAAAATGACATCATTTGATTTGTCTTCGAAAAATAAGTCTCGTTCATTTTCATAAACATCCATGCCTAATGCACCAATTTTGGTTTGCTTTAATGCATCAATAGCAGCTGTTGCATCAAGTAGTGCACCACGGCTAGTATTAATGATCATTACACCATTTTTCATTTTGTTAAATGACTCTTTATTAAGGAGGTGGTAATTTTCAGGTGTCATTGGACAATGAAGTGTGATAACGTCTGATTGTGCATAGAGTTCATCAAGTTCAACGTATCTTGCGCCTAGCTCAACAACAGTATCGTTTGGATAAGGATCATAAGCTAAAATATGCATGCCAAAACCTTTTAGTATTCGGATAGCCGCTTGACCAATTTTTCCGGTACCGATAACACCTGCAGTACGATTATGCATATTAAAACCGGTTAATCCATCAAGTGAGAAGTTAGCATCACGCGTGCGTTGATAAGCTTTGTGAGTGCGGCGATTGAGTGTCATCATTAAAGCAACAGCGTGCTCTGCTACTGCTTCTGGGGAATATGCAGGTACTCGAACAACGGTTATACCTAATTTTTTAGCTTCGGTTATATCAACATTGTCAAACCCCGCACAGCGGAGCGCTAAGATTTTAATGCCGTAATCAGCTAATTTTTGCAATACTTTTTTATCAATTTCGTCGTTAACAAAGACACAAACTGCATTGTAACCCTGTGCGGTCACTACCGTTTTATGACTTAATTTGTGTTCAAAATATTCGATATCAAAACCATACTTTTTATTCGCGATTTCTAGATGTTCTTTATCATAATGTTTACTGCTAAAAACAGCGATTTTTAATGAACTTTTCATATTACAACACCCCTCTTAACGGTGATTGATTAATTTTTTAACTGGTTAGATATTTTTATATCATAGTTAAAATACATAATATTTTATATGGTAATAGCCAACGATAATATAGATAAAACAGCTATATAACAATATTTAACTTTTTTAACCCTAAATATCATTATTCACCAGCAGTATGTGTTAACCATTAGTGATTATTTTGATTATTGTATGCTATGATAGCACCTTGCTAAAAACCAACCAATAAGATTAATTCATGAACCATATGCAAAACTCTATTTTTAAAACTATTTTTTCCACTAAAATGCTTATCTGCATTTTCACTGGTTTTGCTTCTGGTTTACCCTTTTATTTATTATCCCAATTATTACCTGCATGGTTAAAAAGTGAAGGAATTAATATCAAAACTATTGGCGCATTTACGTTAACGCAGTTTCCTTATATTTTGAAATTTGTCTGGGCACCATTTATGGATAATATTTCCTTATTTAATTTGGGAAGAAGGCGAGGCTGGATGCTTACTTCACAAGTTATATTGGTTTTATCTATTGCAATACTAGGATTCCTTTCTCCTTCATTAAATATTTGGTTAATTGCATCTATTAGCTTTATCGTTGCTCTGTTTTCTGCCACCCAAGATATTGCTCTTGACGCTTTTAGACGAGAGTTATTATTGGATAATGAGCAAGGACTTGGTAATACTATTCATACTAACGCCTATCGTATTGCTGGTTTAGTACCAGGTTCACTATCATTAATTCTTTCTAAGTATTTACCCTGGGACAGTGTTTTTATTGTTACTGCTCTATTTATGTTGCCTGCAATTATCATGACATTAAAAGTAAAAGAGCCAATAAATCAATCACCTAAAATATATAAGCTTGAAGATATTATTATTAAACCTTTTAGTGAATTTGTTACACGAAATGGTATTAAGACAGCTGTATTGATTCTAACTTTTATATTTTTATATAAATTAGGGGATAGTATGGCAACATCATTGGCTACGCTGTTTTATATGCAAATGGGGTTTACTCTTTTAGATATTGGTTGGATTGCTAAAAATGCCTCCTTATGGCCGAGTATATTTGGCGCTTTATTAGGTGGTATTTTAATGATTAAAATTGGCATTAATCGTGCACTTTGGTTGTTTGGTTTTGTTCAAGTTATTTCTATTTTAGGATTTGCGTGGCTATCTATAGAAGGTCCATTTACTGAAATTACCTTTTATGCAAAAATATTATTAGCGATTGTCATAGGCTTTGAATCTCTGGGCGTTGGTTTGGGTTCAGCTGCCTTTGTAGCGTTTATCGCTAAAACAACCAATCCTCTTTATACTGCAACACAATTTGCGCTGTTTACGAGTATTGCATCTATTCCAAGAACATTGATTAATTCCACCACCGGTATTATGGTTGATTATTTAGGATGGACGACCTTTTTTGGTTTATGTACAATTCTTGCCATACCCGGTATGTTATTATTGTTTAAAGTTGCTCCATGGAACACAAAAAATTAGGAGAGAGCATGGATAAATTATTACAAGCCCTTAATTTTCGACATGCATGCAAAAAATTCGATGGTACCAAAAAAATTAGTAATACTGATATTGAATCTATTTTAGAAGCTGGTCGACTATCCCCTTCTACATTTGGATTAGAACCTTGGCATTTTGTCGTTGTTGATAACGATAAAATTAAAAGTGAATTACGTGCTGTTTGTTACAATCAAGAGCAAGTAACCAGCTGTTCACATTTTGTGATTGTGCTTTATCGTAAAGCTAATAATTTTACGTCACAAAGCGAATATTTGCGTAGAACAGTTGCGCGTAACTTACCAAATCCTGAAGATCAAACCGCTATTGATATTGGTTGTCAATCAATTATCAATTTTTATGAGCACGGTTTAGCAAGTGGG
The DNA here is from genome assembly GCF_001690875.1 of Gilliamella sp. wkB18. Taxonomy (NCBI): domain Bacteria; kingdom Pseudomonadati; phylum Pseudomonadota; class Gammaproteobacteria; order Orbales; family Orbaceae; genus Gilliamella; species Gilliamella sp. wkB18. The sequence continues at coordinate 107,223 of NZ_LZHM01000076.1, read as the reverse complement.
TTGACCATCAATCATTCATCCGAAATGCAAAGCTACCTAGCTTGCGCAAATATGTTAACCGCAGCCGCTTATTATGGTATTGATTCATGTGCTATTGGTGGATTTCAACATGATGGCATTATTAAGATTCTAGAAAAATATATACTAGCGTTTAGTGGCGAATCTTTTGGTGTGGGACTTTGTCTGGCTTTCGGTTACCGACTTAATGAACCAAGAGCTAAAACTCGTTGGTCGCTTGATGAGGTAACAACTTATTTATCTGATTAAAATAAAAAAACCTTCAGTTGCTTTATAGCCGCTGAAGGTAAAATGAAAAAAACAACACTTAATTTTATTCAATCGATTGATACAATGTTTCAGTATCCGCAGATGCGGAATTCATAATAAACACTACTCCTGATAAAATATTACCTATTTGCGGATCAGTTACATTGTGTTGCAATGAGGTTAATATTTCTTGTGCCCAATTAATTTTTCGTAGTACGGCTTCTACGTTTTCTTTTGAAGGATTATTCATTTTACACGTCCTCCGTTTTGTTAGGATTTCATGCCTAAGCGGCTGAAAATAGATTATCTAAGTTAACAATAAGTCATGAATAAGAAAAGCACGTATTTTAAACAAAAAAAAGCAAAAAATAAAACAAACGTTGTTTTAAAAAGTATAAATTCAATTAAAAAAACTGAAAAGGGAAAGATAATCTATTTTTTTAAAAGTAAAAAATTTATTGTGGTTACCTATTACTGTAATAATCAATTTTTTTGCCAGAAAGAGATTGATAATGATAGACTTTTGTGTCATAAATCATCCTTATTTTAAAAAACTGTTTGATGACTCTACGGTTTATTAAAAAGTTTAATTAATGAATATTAAAAATAAAATGACTGTTATTAACAATCAGTAAGGTTCTAAAAATGAAATCGAAACATGCACGTTTACTTATCTTGGGTTCTGGTCCCGCCGGCTATACAGCTGCAGTTTATGCTGCAAGAGCGAATCTTTCACCTGTGCTAATTACAGGATTGCAAGAAGGTGGGCAACTTACTACCACCACTGATATCGAAAACTGGCCTGCAGGTGCTCCTGATTTAACAGGACCAGAATTAATGGTTAAGATGAAGGAACATGCAGAAAGATTTAATACTGAAATTATTTTAGATCAAATTGAGCGTGTCGATTTTAGCGCTAAGCCTTATAAGCTTTTCGGTAGTGAGACTGAATATAGCTGTGATGCACTCATCATTGCAACTGGTGCTTCAGCACAATATCTTGGTTTACCGTCTGAGGAGGCATTTAAAAGTAAAGGAGTTTCAGCTTGTGCAACCTGCGATGGATTTTTCTACCGCGATCAAAAAGTAGCTGTCGTGGGTGGAGGTAATACTGCGGTAGAAGAAGCTCTTTATTTAGCCAATATTGCGAGTGAAGTACATTTAATTCACCGTCGAGATACCTTTAGAGCAGAAAAAATCTTAATGGTTCGCTTAGCTCAAAAAATTAAAGAAGGTAAAGTTATCCTACATACTCATCGTGTAGTTGATGAAGTTTTAGGGGATAACATGGGAGTAACTGGAGTTAGAATCCGTAGCTCACAAGATCCTAATACTACCGAAGAGTTGTCGGTTTTAGGCGTGTTTATCGCTATTGGTCACAAACCAAACACCGCTATATTTGAAGGTCAACTTGAACTAAATGGCGGTTATATCAAAGTACAATCAGGCACGCAAGGCAACGCTACTCAAACCAGTGTCGAAGGGATTTTTGCTGCTGGTGATGTTATGGATCATGTCTATCGTCAAGCAATCACTTCAGCAGGTACAGGCTGTATGGCTGCTTTAGATGCAGAACATTATTTGGATAATTTAAAATAAGCAGTAAAGATCTTTATGTCATTAGATAAAAAACGCCAGACCTATCTACTTGGCTGGTTAAAACAGCAAGCAAAAATGTATAAAACTAATTTGCGAGCTTCAATTTTAACCGGCTTGGTTTTAACTATATTAGTTATTATTCAATCTGCATTGCTCGCTGTAATTTTGCAAAAAATTATTATTGAACAACACTATTTTGTGGATATTCTGCCTTTTTTTGGCGCACTAGTTGCAGTGTTACTTGGTCGAGCAGGCTTAATTTATCTACGCGAAAAGATCAACTTTGCCATAGGCAAAAAAGTTCGCCAGCAAGTTCGACAGCAATTAATTGATCAACTTGAGTTGTATGGACCTGCTCATTTAAACCAAAACACCACAGGTGCACTAAGTACGCTACTTATTGAACAAGTCGATAAATTGCATGACTTTTTTTCCCGTTATTTGCCCCAAATGCGATTGGCAAGTATGGCTCCAATATTAATCTGTATTGCTATCTTTCCATTTAACTGGGCAGCAGCTACAATTTTGCTTTGTACCGCTCCCTTGATTCCTATTTTTATGATTTTAGTGGGAATGGGAGCTGCTGATATTAATCGTCGTCATTTTAAAGCGCTTGCGTATTTAAGTGGTCATTTTTTAGATCGTTTAAAAGGCCTCAATACCATTCGACTATTCAACCAAGGTGAAAAACAAACTAACGAAATAGCGATTGCCTCTGAAGATTTTCGTATTAAAACTATGCAAGTGCTCAAAATAGCCTTTTTATCTTCAGCCGTATTGGAGTTTTTTACTTCTATTTCAATCGCCATTGTGGCAGTTTATTTTGGATTTTCGTATTTAGGCGAATTTGATTTTGGTGCATATAATGGAACTGTTACTCTATTTGCTGGTTTTTTTGCGCTAATGTTAGCCCCTGAATACTTTCAACCTTTACGTGATTTGGGCACTTACTATCATGCCAAAGCTGAAGCAATTGCAGCAGCAGATAATATCGAAACTTTTTTAAGTAAAAAAATCGCACCAAAACAAATCAATGATAATATAACAAACATAAAATTGACTGAGCCATTAAAAACAATTGAAGCAGATAATTTAATTATATTATCTAATGAACAACAACCTATCGTTGGTCCATTATCATTTAGCTTGCAGGCACCTTTTAAATTAGCTCTCATAGGGACTAGTGGCGAAGGTAAAACTTCGTTAATGCAAGTACTACTCGGATTTTTACCTTATCAAGGTTCATTAAAGATTAATGGTATTGAATTTAATCAATTAGATATTAATGATTGGCAACAGCAAGTAAGCTGGATTGGTCAAAATCCTTACTTGCTTAATAGTACTATCCGTGAAAATATTTTATTGGGTAAACAAAATGCAACCAACCATGAACTTGATAACGTGATAGCCAAAACCCAATTGACTGAAGTTATTGCTAAATTACCACAAGGCATTGAAACCCAAGTTGGCGAAGATGCGGTACGTTTATCAATTGGGCAAGCACAGCGGATCGCCTTAGCAAGAGCAATGCTAAAACCTTGTCAATTATTGATTCTTGATGAACCAACTGCTAGTTTAGATAAACAAACCATCCAAAATTTGGATCAGCAACACATTGCCCCTAATAGCATTACAATTACTCATCAAACAGATGACATGCAAGATTTTAAACAGATCTGGCAATTGGCTAATGGTAAGCTACACTGTGATATCAAGGGGGATTTATGCTAGCTATATTACGCCCTTATATCGCACTATATAAACACTATTTTGGGCAAATTTTATTGGGATTATTTTTGTCAATTCTTACCCTATTTGCCAGCGTATTTTTGCTATCATTATCAGGATGGTTTTTAGCCTCTACAGCTTTTGTTGGCGTTGCAGGTTTGTATACTTTCAATTATATGTTGCCTGCTGCTGGTGTTCGTGCTGCGGCAATTATTCGAACCGCTGCCCGCTATATGGAGCGTTTAGTTGATCATAATACCACATTTAAAATCTTAGCTTATTTAAGAACGTTAGCTTTTCGTAAGATTTTGCCCTTAAGTGCCAATCAATTAGCCCACTACCAACGGGCTGACTTGCTTAATCGCTTTATTGTTGATATTGACGCACTTGATCACTTATACCTAAAACTTTTTTCACCTATTGTAACCGCACTTGTTACCATTGCTGTTTTGTTTGTTGGATTAGCAAATATAAACTTACCTATTGCGTTAATTATTACTATTATCCTTACAACCACTTTACTTGTGGTTCCGGTCATTTTTTATCAAGCAGGAAAGCAACTCGGCAAAACACTAGCTAAACAACAAAGTGAATATCGTTTATTATTAATTAATTATCTACAAGGACAAGCTGAACTTATCCTATTTAATGCACAACCACGCTATCGTGCTAAACTTGATGAGCTTGAATCAAACTGGCTTTATAACCAGCAACGTCAATCAACATTAATGGCACTATCAAGTGCATTGATTGTGCTGATTGCTGGATTTTTAACGTTGCTTGTTCTATGGCTAATTACCCAATATACCCTATCCCCTTTGGTGGCGTTATTTGTATTTGTTAGTCTTGCAAGTGCTGAAATACTCATGCCAATTCCTGGCGCATTTATCTTTTTAGGGCAAGTACTTACTTCTGCCACACGCACAACAGCTATTTTTAATCAAACACCCGACATTCAATTTGTTTCTAAAGGTAAAAAAATAGATTTAACTACGGCAAAATTACAATTTGAACAAATTAATTTCAGCTATCCAAATCAACCTTTTGCGATATTAACTGATTTTTCCTTAACGGTTGAACAAGGTGAACATATTGGAATAATTGGTAAAACTGGTTGTGGTAAATCAACTTTATTAAGTCTAGTGAATCGAACTTGGAAGGCAAGATCCGGTAATATTTATTTTAATGATACCCCAATAAATCAACTGGATGAAAAAACTTTGCGACAAGCCATCGCAATGGTTCCTCAAGTTATTACTATTTTTAGTGAAACTTTACGGCAAAATTTACTCATTGGTAATCCTAATGCAACGGATCAACAGCTTATTGAGGTTTTACATCAAGTTGAATTGGACAAATTACTAATTACAGAACAAGGTTTAGATATGCTAATTGGACAAGGCGGGCGTACTTTATCTGGCGGTGAAATTCGTCGTATTGGCATTGCAAGAGCATTACTGCATAATTCCCCTTTAATTTTAATGGACGAACCAACAGAAAGCCTTGATCAACAAACAGAGCAACAAATTATTCAATTAATCAAGCAGACATGTAAGGGTAAAACATTGATTATGGTTACACATCGTTTAACGGATAATCCAATGTTTGATCGGGTTGTTTCACTTTAAAATAGATGTTTTTAATAATAATTAGAACGCTATATTGGTAAGTAATGCATTATTTAGGCTAAAAAAGGGATTAGCTTTAATAGTTAACATAATATTTATTGGATCTTACAATACTTGGTTGTATTAAAATTACTTTTTATTTAAATATTTTGTAATCATAAGTTTTTTAAGGGAGTGTTGGATTTATATGTTATCCACACCGTTATTCTTAAAAATATGCTATAATAGCGCTTTGTTTTGATTGATAGAGAGATTATTTTGCAACAGTCGTTACAAGATTTTATTATTGATAAGATTGATGATCTAAAAGGCAAAGACATTGTTACCCTTGATGTTCGAGGTAAATCGAGCATTACCGATTATATGATTATCTGCACCGGTACTTCAAACCGTCATGTAGCTTCAATATCAGGTCATTTAATTGATGAAGCAAAAAAACAAGGTCATCTAGTTTTAGGCAGTGAAGGACAAGGTGATGCTGATTGGGTTGTGGTTGATATGGACTCGGTGATTGTGCACATTATGCAAGAGGAAAGTCGCCAGCTTTACGAACTTGAAAAACTTTGGAGTTAATGCCGTGAAAATACAGCTTATTGCTGTTGGCACTAAAATGCCAAACTGGGTTACTATTGCTTTTAATGATTATCAGTCACGATTTCCTAAAGATATGCCTTTGGAGCTTGTTGAAATTCCCGCAGGAAAACGTACTAAAAATGCAGATATTGTACGAATTTTAGATAAAGAAGGCGAAGCAATGCTAAGTGCTTGCGGTAAAAGTAATCGCATTGTGGCGCTCGATATTCCAGGTAAACCTTACACAACGTATAATTTAGCCGAACAGTTAGAGCACTGGAAAGCAGATGGTCGTGATGTGAGTTTATTAATTGGTGGACCTGAAGGTTTATCTCCTGCTTGTAAAGCCGCTGCGCAGCAAAGTTGGTCTCTATCACCGCTTACACTTCCTCATCCTTTAGTTCGCATCATCGTGGCAGAAAGCCTTTACCGAGCTTTTAGCTTAACCACTAATCATCCATATCATCGTGAATAATAACTAGGTAATAAAAATGAGCGAGATTATTTTAGATCTGCAAGTTGCTACAAAAGATCACCAAAACCTACCTACTGAAAAGCAAATTATAAAATGGTTAGAAGTTATTTTGCCACAATTTATGGATAGTGCTGAAATTACTATCCGTATTGTCGATGAACAAGAAAGCCAGCAATTGAATAGTACTTATCGACACAAAGATAAACCTACTAATGTATTATCTTTTCCATTTGAGTCACCAATTGAAATTGCTGTACCGTTGCTCGGTGATTTGGTTATTTGTAAACAAGTAGTAGAAGTAGAAGCAATAGCTCAGCACAAATCATTAACCTCACATTGGGCACATATGATTGTGCATGGTTGTTTGCATTTACTTGGCTATGATCATATTCTTGACGAAGAAGCAAAAGAAATGGAGAATATCGAGATAAGTATTATGCAGCAGTTAGGATTTGATGATCCTTATCAACTAGTTGACTAATCGAAACTATTCATTACACTATTTGTTTTTATTAACATTTTTTATCATAGCAAAATAAGAAAGGAAGAGAGCAAATGAGTGATGACAATCACCGGTCCCCTAAAAAAGGGTTTGCATTATGGTTAAATCAATTATTTAATTCTGAACCGAAAGACAAAGAAGAGTTGATTGAAGTCATTCGTGAAGCCGAAGAAAACGATCTCATCGATCCAGATACCCTTGATATGATTGAAGGTGTTATGGATATAGCGGAACAACGTGTCCGAGATATCATGATTCCTCGTTCTCAAATTATCACAATTAAAGATAATTATACTTTAGATGAATGCCTGGATATTATTTCTGAACATGGGCACTCGCGCTATCCTGTTATTAGTGAAGATAGAGATCATATTGAAGGCATTTTATTAGCCAAAGATCTTCTTATATTTATTCGTCAAGGCGTTGATAATTTTGATCTCAAAAAAATTCTGCGCCCTACTGTTGTCGTTCCCGAGAGTAAACGTGTTGATCATATGTTAAAAGAGTTTCGTATGCAGCGCTATCATATGGCAATGGCAATTGATGAATTTGGCGGTGTATCAGGTCTTGTTACTATTGAAGATATTTTAGAACTTATTGTTGGTGATATAGAAGATGAGTATGATGAAATTGAAGATCGCGATATTCGCCGCTTAACTCAATCAGTTTATACTGTAAAAGCGCTTACGCCAGTTGAAGATTTTAATGAAATCTTTACTACTAAATTTAGTGATGATGACATGGATACCATTGGTGGTTTAGTAATGCAACATTTTGGACGTTTACCTTTACGTGGTGAAAGTATTACTATTGATGGATATCAATTTAAAGTAACTATTGTTGATCGCAGGCGAATCATCCAATTACATGTAACTATTCCAGAAGGTGCTATTGTACCTAATCTTGAGCTATCAGAAAATGCTTAAATACGTCTTAGCTAGTATGATTTTAGGTAGTATAGCTGTTTTCAGTTATACCCCTTTTCACCTTTGGCCTTTAGCTTTTATCTCATTTTCGGGTTTATTATGGCTTATTGCTAATAAATCTAGTAAACAAGCTATCCTACTTGGATTATTTTGGGGTATCGGTTACTTTGCAGCTGGAGTTCATTGGGTATATATTAGTATTAAACAATATGGTGAATTACCTACACTTGTGGCGCTCATTATTTTGGGGATTTTTATCCTTTATTTGTCACTTTATCCTATGTTATTTGCTTTTTTGCTTAGATTTAGAGTAGTACAACGATTTGCCCCACAATGTTCATTTAAACAATTAGTTTTTGCAGCACCCATCATTTGGCAAGGGACTGAGTTTTTACGTGGTTATATCTTGACAGGTTTTTCTTGGCTACAATTAGGCTATAGTCAACTTGATAGCCCTTTACGCGCTTATTTTCCAATTATGGGAATAGATGGTGTTAATTTATTGACATCTATTTTGTGCGGGCTGTTCGTTTATTGTTTATACAAAATAAAACAACATGCTAATAAAAAGTACATATTTGGTGCAGGGTTTGCACTTTTTACGATTTTTATTGCACCAATTCCATTCAAAAATATTAACTGGACCACCGTCGATCATCAACGTGTTGCCAATTTTGCTTTAATTCAAGGTAATATTCCACAATCATTGCGTTGGGATAATCAACAGTTAAATAATACGTTAAAAACCTACGCAACGCTAACTCAGGCCAACATTAGTAGCAATAAGATCATTATTTGGCCTGAAGCAAGCATTACCGATATTGAATTAAATCAAAAATCTTTTTTGAATTATCTGGATGAGCAAGCAAGAGCAAATGATTCTGAAATTGCGGTGGGAATCATTGACTATCGCTTTGATGACAGTAATTCCGAAGCCCAAGGAAAAATTTATAATACATTATTAGTATTAGGAGAAAAAACTCCCTACCAATACCCAACTAGGAATCGTTATCAAAAACACCACTTAGTACCATTTGGTGAGTTTACCCCATTGGAATCCGTACTTAAACCGATTGCTAAATTACTTAATATCCCTATGTCATCAATGACATCCAGTGAAAAACAGCAGCCACAACTTGAAATGAAAGGCTTTAAGTTTACTACAGCTATTTGTTATGAAGTAATTTTATCCAATCTGATTTGGCAAAACTTTACCGCTGATACCGATTTTTTACTTACTGTTTCCAATGACGCTTGGTTTGGTGATAGTATTGGACCAAAACAGCATTTGCAAATGGCTCAAGCAAGAGCATTAGAATTTGGGCGACCATTAATTCGTAGCACCAATACAGGAATCACTGCCATTATTGATCATCATGGTGAGATTATTAAACAATTACCACAATTTGAAACTACAGTATTAACACAAACATTATCACCTACGGTAGGTTTAACGCCTTATGCTAGTTGGGGAAATCAACCTTATTGGATCATGATGGCTTTAATGTTTATTCTTCTTTTTATAAAAGAACGATTTTGGTCTAGAATACTGGCATAATTATTGCTTATTTAGTTTAGAATAAATTTTAGCACCTCAATGAGAGTTATAAAGCACTATTTATTAGTTGTATCTAGTTTCTATAATATATAAATAAACAGTAAAAAGTACTTTTATGTTTAAAAATAAGTTATAATATACATCGCTTGTAAAAATATTAAATTTATTTAATACGATACAAATCAAACCGTAGGAGATGAGTATGAACAGAAAGACAAAATTAACCAAATTAGTGTTATCATTTGCAATGCTAGGTCTAATGGCTGGTTCTGCAGTTGCGGAGGAACTTAATGGTACACTTGCTAAAGTGAAAGAAAATGGTATGATTGTCGTTGGGCATAGAGAATCATCAGTTCCTTTTTCATATTATGGTGATAATCAAAAAGTTATTGGTTATTCACAAGACTACTCAGATCTTATCGTTGATGCGGTAAAAAAAGAACTTAATATGCCAAATTTACAAGTTAAATATTTACCACTTACATCACAAAATCGTATTCCACTTTTACAAAATGGATCTTATGATTTTGAATGTGGTTCAACAACCAATAATCTTTCTCGTCAACAACAAGTAGATTTTTCAAATACTATTTTTATAGTTGGTACTCGCTTTTTAGTAAAAACGAATAGCAAAATCAAAGATATTGACGACCTGAAAGGTAAAAATGTAGTCGTAACTTCTGGTACAACCTCTGAAGTTATGCTAAACAAAATCAATTCTGAAAAAGGTTTGAATATTCGTATTATTGCAACGAAAGATCATGGTGATGCATTTCGCACACTTGAAAGCGGACGAGCAGCGGCATTCCTGATCGATGATGCACTTTTAGCTGGTGAACGCTCAAAAGCTAAAAAACCAGAACTTTGGGAAATTGTCGGGACACCACTATCTTATGAAGCCTATGGATGTATGTTGCGCAAGCAAGATCCTCAATTTAAAGCATTAGTAGATAAAACCATTGCCGAATTTCAAACTTCTGGTATGGCAGAGAAGTCATATAATCGATGGTTTAAGGAGCCTATTCCACCAAAAGGATTAAACATGAACTTTGACATGTCTCCCGAGATGAAAGAGCTTTTCGCTCACCCTAATGATAAAGCATTAGACTAATAATATACTTATATTTTCAAAAGAGCGCAGGTTGCTGCGCTCATCACCTTATTTACAAAAAATATTTTTTATATGTTGGAGCATTTATGACAACAAGTTGGAATTGGGGGATTTTTCTGCAACCAACTCCCTTTGGGGATACAACTTATTTAGGATGGCTGTGGTTAGGTTTTCAAATGACCATATTGCTAGTTTTTACATCGGGATTAGTAGCCTTTTTCGTAGGTTCACTATTTGGTGTTTTGAGAACATTACCTAATCGTTTTTTATCAACGTTAGGCACTTGTTATGTCGAAATTTTCAGAAATATTCCCCTTATTATTCATTTATTCTTTTGGATTGAAGTTGTGCCAATATTAGTACCAGAATCAATTAGAGATTGGCTATATAATGATATTGATCCAATGACATTTACATTATTAATGTCAACAATTGGCTTAGGATTATTTACTGGTGCTCGTATTTGTGAACAAATAAGGGCCGCAATCCAATCAATCCCAATAGGACAAAAAAATGCTGGAATTGCATTAGGATTAACACTAAAACAAATCTACTTATATATATTATTGCCAAATGCTTATCGAAGAGTAATTCCGCCATTAACATCCGAAATGTTGAACATGGTTAAAAACTCTGCTGTTGCCTCTACAGTAGGTTATATTGAGCTAACAAAACAGGCTAATCAATTATTAGAGCATGCTGGCCAACCTTATGAATCATTTATTGCCATTACCTTAGGGTATGTACTTATTAATGTGGTTATTATGTTTGCTATGCAATATATAGAAAAAAAAGTACGACTTCCTGGGATTTTAGGAGGTAAATCATGATGGAATTAGAATGGGGGCAAATTTTACCAAATTTACCTTATATCATGAAAGGCATGATATTAACCTTAGAGATAACAATTACTGCAGTAATTTTTGGTATCGTGTGGGGAACACTACTGGCAATTATGCGTTTATCTTCAATCAAAATTTTGCATTGGTTCGCTATGTGTTATGTAAATATTTTCCGTTCAATTCCTCTTATGATGGTTTTATTATGGTTTTATTTACTTGTCCCACAACTTTTGGGGAAATTATTAAATCTTCCTCCAACGACAGACATACGCTTTGTGTCCGCACTAATCGCTTTTGCACTTTTTGAAGCTGCTTATTATTCTGAAATTATTCGTGCGGGTATTCAAAGTGTGTCTAAAGGTCAAATCAGTGCATCTCTGGCTCTTGGTATGACTAAAGGTCAGGCTCTACGGATGGTTGTTTTACCACAAGCATTTCGCATTATGACGCCTCTTTTATTAACACAAGGTGTTATTTTATTCCAGGATACTACGCTTATTTATACGCTAAATTTAGCTGATTTCTTCTACCGAGCTGTAAATATTGTGGGTAACAGAGATGGTTTAATTGTTGAAATGGTGCTATTTACTGGAGCAGTATATTTTATCATATGCTTCACTGTTTCACGCTTAGTTAATTATTTTAAGAAAAGGATTACTCGATGATCTCTTTAGAAAACGTATCAAAATGGTATGGACAATTTCAAGTATTAAAAAACTGTACTACAAGAGTCGATAAAGGCGAAGTGGTAGTTGTTTGTGGTCCTTCTGGTTCGGGAAAATCAACATTAATTAAAACTGTAAATGGGTTAGAACCTGTACAAGAAGGCAAAATTATTATTGATGGAACCGAAGTTACTAGTCAATTAACTAATTTGGCAAAATTACGTTCTAAAGTCGGTATGGTTTTTCAACATTTTGAACTGTTCCCACATTTAACGATTTTAAAAAACCTAACGCTTGCACAAATCAAAGTATTAGGAAGAGCAGATAAAGAGGCTCGCGAAAAAGCACTTTCACTTTTAGATAGGGTTGGTCTACTTGCTCATGCTAACAAATATCCGGCACAACTTTCAGGAGGTCAGCAACAACGTGTTGCTATAGCTCGGGCGCTTTGTATGGATCCGATTGTCATGTTATTTGATGAACCTACATCAGCTCTTGATCCTGAAATGGTAAATGAGGTACTAGATGTTATGGTTGAACTCGCTTATGAAGGTATGACTATGATGGTGGTTACTCACGAAATGGGCTTTGCTCGCAAGGTAGCACATCGAGTTATCTTTATGGATGCAGGTGAGATTATTGAAGATACTTCAAAAGAGCAATTCTTTAGTAATCCTGAGTCTGATCGCGCTAAAGACTTTTTAGCTAAAATTATCCATTAATATTTAATTACGGGGCTTTGTTGCCCTGTTTTGCTATTCCTACAAAAATCATCCCAATTTATCATAAAAAAACATATAGCTAATTTAATTATTGTTCTGCAATAAATTAATTAATCCACTATGTCTTTCTGTTTGTGTTTTTACTGATTGCATTAGTACATGGTCATTTGCATAAATTGAAACACTATTTTTAGCCCGTGTAATTGCGGTATAAAGTAGCGATCGATTAAGCAAAGGTGAATAATCCGTTGGTAAAATAATATTAACATGATTAAACTCTGAACCTTGCGATTTATGTATTGTCATTGCATAAGCTGTTTCATGCTCTGGTAACCTAAATGGTGAAAAACCTTTGATTGACCCATCAGCAAAAGGAAAATAAACTCGCATTTTTGAACTATCCTTCTCTGATGGCAACGTAATACCTATATCACCATTATATAGCCCTAATGTGGCACTGTTTTGTAAAATCATAATTGGGCGGCCAATATACCAATTTTCTTTATTTCTCTGTTCAATCAATTTATTTTTAACCAATAATAATTCAATTTGCTTATTTAACCCTTCTAATCCAAAAATCCCTTCTCTTAAGGCGCAAAGTAAGCGATATTGGGCAAATTTATCTAATATAGCCGCAACATTATTGTTACCTTGTCGATTAATTGATTTTAAATAATGCTTATAATGTTCGATGCTATCTTGTAGCATTGTTTGATAAGCTTGTTTAGAAGATAATGAGTAATAACGAATATCATCAAATAAATTATCCGTTAACAACGTTTTTGCCATTGAGCTCTGACCTTCTTTTACAGCATTAGCTAATATACTAATTCCTGATGAATCATTAAATCGATAACTTTTTTGTAATAGGCATATGCTGTCGGTAATTGAGGCTACTTGTGAATGCGCAGGTATCATATAGCCCGTTAGCTGGCTTAATTCATCTGCTCGTATTTGGCTATACCCATTGGCAATAAATGAACACAGATCACCAAATACAGCCCCAGCTTCAACTGATGATAGTTGGTCTTTATCACCTAGTAAAATTAAACGTGCTGACTTAGGTAATGCTTCGATAATTCGTGCCATCATATTTAAATCAATCATTGAAGCTTCGTCTATTACTAGCACATCGACATGCAACGGGTTATTTTTATTATAAATAAAGGCACGATTATCTGTTCTTGCACCTAATAATCGATGTAATGTGACTGATTCTGCTTTGAGATTTAACGATTCAAGTGATAATTTATCAATTGCTCGACTTAATGATTCAGTTAATCTTGAAGCTGCTTTACCAGTTGGTGCAGCCGTTATAATTCGGGCTGAGGAATTAGTTTGTATAAGTCCAGCTAAAATTTTGGCAACAGTAGTAGTTTTACCTGTACCAGGACCACCAGATATAATGGCGACCTTGCGTGTTAATGCAACGGCTACTGCAACCTTTTGCCAATCAATCTGTAATTCTTGATTGTTAAAAAGCCGATCCAGAATGGCATTTAAACTAGAAGTATCATATTCATTATGATCAAGTTTAGTATGATTAAAATAATAAGCAACTAGCTTTTCGTCTAACCACATCCGTTGAAAGTAAAGTTTATTGTTAGTATAAATCAATGGAGATAAAATATTACCATCACTTACTACTTGCCTATTTTTGGCTGCCTCTAATGTAAGCATCCAGTCTTTATCCGTTGGTGACTCCAAGCCAAGCCAAATTTCAGGCTCTGTATTTAGTGGGTTTAGACATGAGAGATCCAGACAAACATGTCCTGCTCTTACCTCCATACTCAGGGACAAAATTAAAAAACCAAAACGCTTTGCTGTTAGTTTATCAGTTAATTGGGCTTTGTCAGTTAAAAATTTGGCTATATGTATATCTAATAAATTAATTTGACTATATTGTTTAAATTGATTGAACCACTGAGTTAACATATCTTTTCTTTATTTTAATATTATCTATAGCCTAATTATATACTCAGAATTATCTTTTGGATAAATTAGCTTAGAGCTTATATAAATATTTTTGTTTACTATATTGAACATTTAAAATAAATGGTGTAAATTTTGTCGCATATAAGAAACAGGGAGACCATATGAATAGCTTTAGCTATGTGAAAAAAGCAATAAAAAGAAAAAAATTATCGTTACAAACTGTTGCTGATGCCTGCCAAATGACCAAAGGTTATTTGAGCCAACTAATAAATGATAAAATTAAAAATCCAAGTGCTCAAAAATTGCAATCACTTCACCAGTATTTACAAATTGAAGAATCAGATAAAAATAAAAAAATAGGGGTAATTTTTGGTAAGTTCTATCCATTACATACTGGGCATATTCATTTAATCCAACGTGCCATTAGTCAAGTTGATGAGCTGTATGTAATTCTTTGTTCAGATACCCTTCGTGATATGGCGCTATTTAAGCAAAGTGCGATGTCTCGCCAGCCAACTATTAATGATCGAATTCGTTGGTTATTACAAACATTTAAATATCAAAAAAATATTCATATTGAATTATTAGAAGAAGATGGTATTCCTGCCTACCCTAACGGTTGGTTTGAATGGAGTGAGCGTGTCAAAAAGCTATTTATTGATAAAGGCATTCACCCTAATTGCGTCTATTCTAGTGAACCTCAAGATGTAGCTATGTATAAAGATTTATTTAATTTAGATACTGTACTTATCGATCCAAAGCGCAAGTTTATGCAAGTTAGTGGTACCCAAATCCGCCAAGCACCACTTCAAAATTGGCAATATATTCCAACAGAAGTAAGACCTTTTTTTGTTCGAACTGTCGCCATTTTGGGTGGGGAATCCAGTGGTAAATCAACTTTAGTAAATAAATTGGCAAACGTATTTAATACAACTAGCGCATGGGAATATGGACGCAATTATGTTTTTTCTCATCTTGGCGGTGATGAGCGTGCTTTGCAATATGCAGACTATGATAAGATTGCATTAGGGCATGCACAGTATATTGATTTTGCGATAAAACATGCTAACAAAGTATCGTTTATCGACACGGATTTTGTAACTACCCAAGCTTTTTGTAAAAAATATGAAGGTAAAGAACATCCTTTTTTACAGGCGATGATCAACAACTATCGTTTTGATTTGGTAATCTTGTTAGGTAATAACACACCATGGATTGCTGATGGTTTACGATCCCTTGGTAGCCGCAAACAACGTAAGGATTTCCAACAATTGCTTATTTCAATCCTTGAAAAAAATAATATCAAATACATCCAAATTGACTCACCTAATTATGAAGAGCGTTACTTGCGTTGCATCGAATTAGTGAATCAACTTATTAATAATGAAGAGTATTAATTATGAATAAATTAAGCTATATTGCTATGTTAATTGGGCGCAACAAATTTTACCCCTATTTTTGCGTCATTTGTATCACTTTAGCCTTTTTATATACAGATCCTTTTACTTATTTAAATTTACGTTACTTTTCCTCTTATATTGGTGCTTTCTGTGGTTTATTATGTGTGATTTTGCTAGCCAAACGCAAAAATATGGGTAATGTGTTAGGCATGTTTGCGGTCATGGCAGAATGTTATGCCAATTACTTAGGTAACAATATCGGGGCTGGTTTGCCGACTTTTTACTATTTTGGATCACATATTATTGGTCTAATGGCTTGGAAGAAAAATCAAGATAATGATAAAAATGTTAAAGTCCGCTCATTAAGTGAAACTGCATTTTTATATGTTTTGATTTTTTTAATAGTTGCTGTATTTATCAATATTTATTTAACTCACGCTATTGGTGTAGAAAACACAATTTACCAACTCGTTACTAATTGCTTTATTTTCGGATTAGGGGTTGTTGCACAGTTACTTTTAATGATGCGTTATTCTTTTAATTGGTATTTATGGATAATATTAAATGTGCTAGTAATTGGGCTAAATATTTATACTAATAATATTGTTATCGCTACGCAATACTTAATTTATTTATTCAATGCCATTTACGGTATTTGTGAATGGAAACAATCTGAACAAAAACAATAAAGAATTTTAATCATAATATTCGATTTATGATGAATACTTATTAAAATGCCATAAATAAACGCATAGAAACACTAATAATTACCATAAGTTTTTAATACAACAAATAGAAAATAAATGATTTATTTTCTATTTGTTATATTTTTAATTATTCATACATACGTTTTAATGAAATAAATAATTTTATATTTCTATAAATGGTAAATACTCTCTATTGTATTACTTATTTTAGCGTAACTACTATGCTATATCACCTTTGACTAATGGGACAAATTTCACCTCTTCGATATTTTTTGTGATAAACTTATCCCCATTACGTTCTATTAATTGTAAAATTTGTTTTTGCTCACCTACAGGAATGATTAAACGACCTTTATCTGCTAGCTGTTCAAGTAAATGTTTAGGGACTTCTGATGCAGCTGCTGTCACAATAATACCATCAAAAGGAGCTCGCTCAGGCCAGCCAAGCCAACCATTACCATGCCGAGTTGAGATGTTATGAATGTCTAACTGTTTTAAGCGCCTTTTGGTATTCCATTGCAGATTTTTAATTCGTTCAACAGAACAAACGTGATTAACCAGTTTAGCTAATATTGCTGTTTGATAACCAGAACCAGTACCGATTTCTAATATTTTAGAATGAGGCTCTAGCCTTAATAATTCTGTCATTTTTGCAACTATATAAGGCTGAGAAATAGTTTGACCACTACCAATTGGTAAAGAGCGGTTATCATAAGCTTGATGAGAAAGCGCTTCATCAATGAAATGCTCTCGAGGAATTAAAGCAATAGCAGCTAAGACACGTTCATCTTTAATTCCTTGCTGATACAATAATTGAATAAGAGACTGTATTTTTAAACTTTGCATTTACGTTAATTATTCCCTATTATCAATTCACGTAGCACACTTGTGGCGTAACAACCAGCAGGTAAATAAAAACAAATTTGCAGACTTTCATTGTCTAACCATTGCCAATGAAGCCCTTCTGGTCTTAATAATATTGAACGCCTTGCTGTTTCAACTTGTTCTTTTTTTAATAAATCCCAAAAGATTGACCAGTGCTGTAAACAGTTTTGCTCAAATTCAAGTGCTTGGGATATTGTTCCAAAAGGGGAATTACCAACCATTGGAGCAGTAAGATTAATTTCACCACTTAGTAAGCGTTGTTGTAAAACTGGCAATTCTTCATCTTGTGCTACAAACCAACTTCCTCGCTGAGCAAACTGTAATATATCACCACTAAGGACTGTTTGATGCAGATTGCTCCCAATTCTTTGGCTTACAATATCATTAAAAATAGCACTACGAGCAGCCGAAAGATAGAAACTTCTTTTTTTTCTATTTTTAACTGAAATCTCGCCTTTAGCCCATTTGATCGCTTGCATAATATTATTTTGCTCGTGCCCAAAGCGTTGTTCACCGAAATAGTTAGGTACACCATGTTGCTTGATTAATGCTAATTTAGATTCAAGTTCTCTTTTATTAGTTAATTTTCTCAGAGTGATAATAAAATTATTGCCTTTCAATGCACCAATCTTTAATTTTTTATTATGACGAGTCACATTTAAGATCTGACATCCAGGCAAATCAAAATTAGAAAAATCCGGGGTTTGTTGACCTGGCATATGTAAGCTAAACCATTGCTTAGTGATAGCTTGACGATCTTTCAAACCTGCATAACTAACAAACTTTGCTGAAATACCAACATATTTGGCTAATTGTTCAGCAACAAAAACAGTATTACAATCACTTTTTTGTAGATAGACTAAAACATGTTCACCATCGCCTTTCAACTCAAAACCAAGATCTTCAGTTACCTCAAAATCCTTATTTTGTTGTTTATATTGCCCTGTTGTTACTGGTTTTCCATACAAATAATTAAGTTCTACTAACACTTATTTGGCTCACTATTTAAATTATTCTATTTAACGTTTTTTAGTCAACAATACCACAGCCTCGCAAGCAATACCTTCCTTACGTCCAGTAAAACCTAGTTGTTCTGTCGTTGTCGCTTTAATACTAATTTGGTCAAAATTAGCATTAAGATCTTCTGCAATATTAACTCGCATCTGATCGATATGAGGACGCATTTTGGGTTCTTGAGCAATTATAGTTGTATCCAAGTTACACAGCTCGTAGCCTTTAGCCCGAATAATTTGATATACCTCTTTGAGTAACATTCGACTATCAATATTTTTATATTTAGGATCAGTATCAGGAAAAAGCTTACCAATATCACCTAATGCTAATGCCCCAATTAAAGCATCGGTGATTGCATGTAATATAACATCACCATCAGAATGTGCAACTAAACCATATGGGTAAGATACTTTTACCCCAGCTAAGGTAATTGGACCTTCCCCACCAAATTTATGTACATCAAACCCATGACCTATTCTCATGCTTTTCTACCTTTTTGAAATCTGATTTTTTATATAAAAAGTCGCTAATGCAATATCTTCTGAACGTGTAATTTTGATATTATCGCGTCGACATTCAACTAATAAAGGATGCCCCCCACAATATTCAATTGCCGAAGCTTCATCAGTAATTGCGACATTATCATTTAACGCCTTTTGCAAACAAAACTTTAATTCGTCTACTTTAAACAATTGTGGGGTCGCAGCCCCCCATAAATGAGTACGATCTTCCGAATGCTCAATGATGCTATCATTATCTTGATAAGATCGTTTCACCGTATCACTAATTCGCATCGCTAAAATACCACCTCGTTTTGCATTCATCACTGCTTCAATCAAACGATTAATATCATGGTGATCGATACAAGGTCTAGCTGCATCATGAACTAAAGCCCATTGTTCACTATGCAACAGCTTTAAGCCAGCTAAAACAGAAGCTGCTCTAGTTTGACCGCCTAAAGTTACACTAATTTTATCATTTGTCGCAATAGGGAGTTTATTAAATAAATTATCATTAGAATTAATTACAACGATCACTCTATCTATTTTAGGGTGTGTTAATAATTTATCCACTGTATGTTCTAAAATCGTCATCGAACCAATTTTCAAATATTGTTTAGGTATTTGGCTATTCATTCGGCTACCAATTCCCGCGGCAGGGACAATTGCAATAATATTAGAAGGGTTGTTCACAAATTGCCTTATTGTTGATGAGTGTTAGAGTCAATAATAATTCGATAAAAATATTCGTCTGGTTTAATCATACCTAAATGGCTACGGGCACGTTCTTCCACTGCTTCTAAGCCACGCTGCAAATCGTTAATTTCGGCAAACATCTGTTCATTACGTATTTTTAGCTTATCATTATACTGACGCATATTTGATAGCATTTGCAAATTAGCTTTATAATCATAAACATTATTCTTTCCATACCACAAAGAATATTGAAGGTAACCTAACAAGATCAGTAAGATTAAAGGTAATTTCCATCGCATCATGAATTCATTATTTCCCTTTATCTATATGCATTTTACAGGTTTGGGTAAGCCAGCTAGTTTAGTCGCTTGCTTTGCTGGTCCGCCAGGAAATAATTTATATAAATAACGGCTGTTAGCCTTTTCTAAACCAAGTTTTTTTTCCATTGCTTTGACTAAAGTACGCATAGCAGGCGAAGTTTTATATTCTAAATAAAAATCGCGAACAAATAAAATAACTTCCCAATGTGCATCAGTTAAACTTATTGATTCTTTTAACGCCAGTTCCGGAACTAAATCAATGGACCAGTCCTGCCAGTTCTTCAAGTAACCATTATTATCAGTTTTTATTTGCTCTAACATTTCTCTAATGTATGCTATTTTATTTGCGTGATATTATACTCAATTAAATTGATTCCAACACTAATTTTGATGACAAAACTATCGCTGAAACGCTAAAAACACTCAAAATAGATGAAAATTAAAGCAAGTAATCTTTTTTTTAGAAAAAGCTATTTACAAATAAACTCGTATCCTTTAATATTCACAGCCATTGCGGAAGTGTGGCTGAGCGGTTGAAAGCACCGGTCTTGAAAACCGGCGAGGGGCGACCCTCCCAGAGTTCGAATCTCTGCGCTTCCGCCATATTCTTTTCTAGATTTCAAATAACATCTCGCCTTGTTTTTTATTCAACTAAAACTTAACCAAATATCTGTGTATTATCTGTTATATAGAAACAATGTATAAATTCGTAAAGTGATAGCAAAAATAATTTTGTATTAACATTAATAAAAAGCTATTTTATAAATTTGTTTATTATATACACCTAAAGTAAGCAACCTATAATTAAACAAATCCATAAAATTGGTGCATCTTATTTATCCAAATAACATTAACGAAAAACATAATATATTCTTTACTTTAAAATGATTAAATTTTAAGCTCCATCATTATTGGTACCGTTTCTTTAATAATTGAATTATATGAAGTGTAATATAAATAATTATTTATCTAGGTTTAACTTGTTATTTTAATATCACCTTTTATATTTTTTATTAGCAAGTATAAAACATTTTCGATGTATTCTAATATGATTAAAAAAAGTATATAATGCTACAATTTTACTCAAGGTATTGTGGCTGCAATGAAATTAAAGTATAGATCTGATATTGATGGGCTTAGGGCATTAGCTGTACTTTCTGTAATTATTTACCATCTAAATAATAACTGGTTACAAGGCGGTTTTATTGGTGTTGATATATTTTTTGTGATTTCTGGTTTTTTGATTACCAAAATAATTTATAGTGAAATTTGCAATAATACATTTAGTTTCAAAAATTTTTACCAAAGACGAATAAATCGCATTTTACCGGTCTTTTTTTGTGTAATGCTTCTTACTTCAATTTTTGCATGGTACCTCTTTTTACCAAAAGACTTGATGTTATTTTTACGCAGTTTAAAGTCGACTACCTATTTTTGGGAAAACATGTTTTTTGCGCAAAATACAGGTGGGTATTGGGACACTTCAGCTGAATCTATGCCAATACTACATACTTGGAGCCTCGCTGTAGAAGAACAGTTTTATATTATTCTTCCCTTTATTCTATTAATTCTTTTAAAAACGAAACAACGATCAATTAAATTAGTATTGACCGTTTTTTTTATAATTGCGTTTATATCATTTTTACTAGCTCAAATTTCACCAGAATCTGCATTTTTAACCAAATACAACTACTATTCTCTTTTTACAGGACGCGCTGGTGAATTATTAATAGGCTCTATTATTGGAATTATTTCAGTTAATATAGATAACAAACATAATGACCTTAACAACACAGCACAGCAACAAGCTTTGCTTATTAGATGCAATATAATGTCATTTATTGGTTTGATTGGAATTGTTTTATCTATAACTTTTATTTCTGATAAAATACTATTTCCTAGTTTTTGGGCAGTTATACCAGCTATTAGTGCTGCTACAATTCTATATTGTTACCACCCTAAAACCATTGTATCAAGATTGTTATCTTTAAAACCTGTAGTCTTTGTTGGTAAAATTTCTTATTCTCTATATTTATGGCATTGGCCGATAATTGTTCTTACTCGAAAATACCTCTTCATTAAAGAGTTTAACTCAGCGGAACAATACGTTATTGTTTTCCTTATTACCT
The DNA here is from genome assembly GCF_001690875.1 of Gilliamella sp. wkB18. Lineage (NCBI taxonomy): Bacteria > Pseudomonadati > Pseudomonadota > Gammaproteobacteria > Orbales > Orbaceae > Gilliamella > Gilliamella sp. wkB18. The sequence goes on along the minus strand of NZ_LZHM01000076.1, from coordinate 85,041 downwards.
TAATTTTATCTATAATATCTTACTTTTTAATTGAGAGGCCTTGCCGGATTAATAAAAGAAGCTTTAAATATTCTTTTATTACTTATTATATATTTCCCGTTTTAGTAATCTTTTCTGTATATTATATGCAAAAAGAGACTAAATTTTTAGATTATCGATATAAAGAGAAATTAGAGCTTTATAAGTTGCAAGGACAATATTTAGATCCATCTGAAAATTTTTGTATTAGTAGAATTGTAGGTGATTGTGTTTTTGGAGATAAAACTAAAAAACCTAATATTGTACTATTCGGAGATTCTCATTCTGGCCATTATTCGCCATATTTAGATGAAGCGGGTAAAAAATACGGATTTGCTGTAAAAATTATAAATGCACATGCTTGCACTTTTTTACCAGAGCAATATGATTTAAATCTGATCGACTCTAGATTCAAAAAAGATTGTGAAGATCTTCGAAGGGATGTCACTAAAGCAATTGAAGAGTCAAAAATAATAATATATGCAGGACGTTATAATGGTTACTATTATGATGGGGAACCTTTAATTGTTAAATATTTGCCCAAATTTATCGATAAAACTAATAAAAAATTTATTGTATTAGCTCAAGTTCCATGGATTGATACAAATGAACATGAAAGATTTATAGCCAATTATTTACAGGACATACCTTTTACAAGCAACCACTTTATCACTAATAGTGAAAAATTATCAAATAAGCTAATTGAAGAAGAAGTAAAAGGTAAAGCGATATTCTTCAATCCATTGAATGATTTAAGCGAAGAATCTAAAAAAGAGTGGCCTATATATAATGGGTTAATTGCTTATAGCTATGATGGTCATTTAGGTGAGTATGTAACTCGTCAATGGTCCAAAGAAGTTTTACCGAAACAAAAAGAATTTTGGAAACAACTGGCTAAAGAAGCAAATGAATAAATCACTCGTATCATAATATACTGTTCCCCCATATTTGATTTTGCACATAGTTTCTTTAAATATAGGGGGAATATTAACATTCACAAACAAATTAATTTTTTATTTAATACATAACGTTATGATTTTTAATTTTTATGCTTCAAAATTGTTTTTTTAAGTACTCTCTTTTTGAAAGTGGCGTTGTTTTGCTATTTAACTTTTTATCTAAAAAGATAATTATATGCAACACCCAGTAATACGTATGAAGAGCATAATATTAAGAAACCTTAATTCGGTGGTTCTATAGATGGAATTGAAATACAGATCTGATATTGATGGCCTTAGGGCATTTGCAGTTATCGCAGTTATTGCTTATCACCTTAATCATCATTGGCTACATGGAGGCTTTATTGGTGTAGATATATTTTTTGTTATCTCAGGATTTCTTATCACCAAAATAATTTATGGTGAAATTATCAATAATACATTTAGTTTTAAAAACTTTTATCAAAGACGGATTAATCGTATATTACCGGTTTTTTTCTTCGTCATGCTCTTCACTGCATTTTTTTCATGGTATATATTATTACCTAATGATTTTATGTTGTTTTTTCGTAGTTTAAAATCAACAACTTATTTCTGGGAAAATATGTTTTTTGCAAAGCATACTGGCGGATATTGGGATTCATCTGCAGAATCAATGCCAATTTTGCACACTTGGAGTTTAGCCGTTGAAGAACAGTTCTACATTATATTACCATTTATATTATTATTACTATTAAGGTTAAAGCAGCAATCTGCGACTAAAATAGCATTAATTGTTTTTGTCATTATCGCTTTTCTGTCTTTCTTATTAGCTCAAATTTCACCATTAGCTCGATTATTAACTAAATACAATTATTATTCATTACTTACTGGGAGGGCTGGTGAGCTATTAATAGGCTCTATTTTGGGCATTTTATCGATATATAGAGATAAAGATAAATATATTGGAACAAATCTTGCAAAAAATAATGTACTAACACTGATAGGTTTTATCGGAATATCTTTATCAGTTACTTTATTTTCAGATAAAATATTATTTCCTAGTTTTTGGGCTATTTTTCCAACAATTAGCACAGGTTTGATTTTATATTTTTACCACCCTAAAACTATAGTCTCTAGATTGCTATCATTAAAACCCATTGTTTTTATAGGTAAAATATCCTATTCTCTATATTTATGGCATTGGCCTATAATTGTGCTGTCGCGAAAATACCTTTTTGTCGAGCAGTTTTATAAACCAAAGCAATACTTTTGGATTGTAGTTGGTACTTTGCTTATATCTATATTAACTTATTATTTTATTGAACGACCTTGTCGTTTGAAAAAACGAAGTTTTAAATTTTCATTAATTGTCTATTACATTCTACCTGTAACAGTAATTTTAACTATCTATTATGCACAAAAATCAACTAAATTTTTAAATACACATAGCCTAGAAAGACTTCAACTTTACTATTTACAAACAGAATATTTAAATCCAGCAGAAAATTTTTGTATGGGTGAAATTAAAGGCAATTGTATTTTTGGTGATAAAACAAAACAAGCAAATATATTATTATTTGGTGATTCTCATTCTGGGCATTATTCTCCTTATCTTGATGAAGCAGGGAAGAAATATGGATTTGCTGTAAAAATTATTAATTCTCCAGCCTGTACTTTTTTACCTGAACAAATTAAGTTAAATGTAATACCTTCTGAATTTAAAAGAAAATGTTTGAGGTTAGGTAAAGAAGTTACCAAAGCTATACAAGAAGCAAAAATTCTAATATACGCAGGACGATATAATGCATATTCTTACAATAAAAAAGGTAAACAACAACATTTAATAATTAATTACTTAGCAACTAATATAACTAAATACAATAAAAAAACAATTGTACTATCCCAAGCACCTTGGATAAATGTTAAAGAGCATGAAAAATTTATGGTTTATTTCTTGCACAATAAACCTTTTAAAAGTAAGAAATTTATTACTAATCAAGAAAAATTTGCTAACGCAATGATTCAAAATTCCATTTATGGAAAAGCAATTTTTTTCGATCCATTAAATGGATTAAATGAAAAATCGAGAAAAGAATGGCCTATTTACAAAGGGTTAATTGCATATTCTCATGACGGCCATTTAAATGAATATGTAACACGATTATGGTCACAAGAAGTTTTACCAACACAACAAGCTTTTTGGCAACAATTAGCTAAAGAAGCAAATGAATAGTTTATTAATAAGTGAACAAGATGATAAAAATATTTATTTTTCATCATCTGCCACTTTTTAATTAAGAATACAAAAACTTAAATATAGCCCCAAATTAATTAAGGCTATATTTTTTATATTGAAAATTTATTATCAAATAAATTAGTTATCTATTTTTTGCATTATATTCATCATAATACTCTTGAGCAAGTTTGCGCATTGATAAACCAATTGAAGCATATTGGTGCTCATTTAAATTAGCTAAAGATGCACGAGCTGATGGGTGTTGAACAGCGAACCCTTTACCTGGCAGAAGAACTACACCTGCTTCATCAGCAATCCTAAAGAGCATTTCAGAAGGATTTTTATTTTTTAAGATCCATTTTGCAAATTTATCGTCATAAAGTTCTCGGCAAATATGTTCAAGATCGATTAATGTATAGTAATCGACACTATTTTCATCTATTTGATGTTTAAGACCAACATGTTGATAAAGTGAAGCTGCTCTACGGCGAATTAATGATTTTAATATAGATTTATAACTTTCATCGGCATCCATCATTTCGCATAATGCAAATAATACCATTTGTACCTGCTGCGGGGTAGAAAGTCCAGCGGTATGATTCAATGCAACAGCACGACTATCAGCAACTAGCCGATCGATAAATTTAAGATTCTCAGGATCAGTAACAATTGAACTGTAACGCTTATTCAGAATTTGTTTTGTTTTACTTGGTAAAGTTTTAATAGTTTTATCAATAACATTATCTTTATTTATTGCAATAACTCCTAAACGCCAACCTGTTGCACCAAAATATTTAGAAAATGAATAGACCAGGATAGTATTTTGGGGACAAACAGCAAACAAAGATTGAAAATCATCGGCAAATGTACCATAAACATCATCGGTTAAAATAATTAAATCAGGACGTTTTTTAACAATATCAGCTATAATTTTCAGGCTTTTACTATCAATTTTCACAGAAGGAGGATTTGAAGGATTCACCAGGAAGAAAGCTTTGATAGAAGAATCTTCTAATTTACGTAATTCTGCTTCAGGATACTGCCAATTTAAGTTAGGATCAGAATTAACTAATATCTCAACTAATTGATAATCATTTAAAGATGGAATTTCAAGGTAAGGCGTAAAGATAGGTGCTCCTATTGCAATTTTATCACCTTTTTCAATCAAACCATTTTCTTTCATTGAATTAAATATGTAAGCCATAGCTGCTGTACCACCTTCTACAGCAAACAGATCAATATCACCACGATCAAGATATTGAGCTCCCATTTGCTGCAAAACATAGGCTTTTACTATCTCTTCACTAAATTGTAACATCCTATCCGGAACAGGATAATTACACCCTAAAATACCTTCTACCATTTCTTGTAAAAAGGCATTTTCGTCAAGCCCTAATTGATCACGAATATAAGAAAAGGCCTTACCTAAAAAGGAGACACCAGGGGTGTTATAGTTTTGATAGATAAAATGTTCAAAACGCCCAGTTAATCCGGATTTAATTGGAAAGCCCCCTATCCCTTCATTCAAGTAAGAATAAGACATTTCTGATTCTTGCACCGCAAAAACACCTAATTGAAAAAATGCCTGTCTTGGCCAAGTAGCTAGAAAATTAGGATTTCCACGTCCAGCATTTAACATCACATGATCTGTATGGCTTTGTGCAAGTTTAATTAAGTTATCTTTTAATTCAAAAGGGCTTAAATTAGCATATTTAGCGTACTCTGATTTAGTCTTCATAAGAATTTACCTTTAAATTGATATTACAATTAAACAAAAGCAACTACAAATGGACCTAAAAGTGTTAAGAAAACATTAGCTAATGCATAAGTAATAGCGAAAGAGTTAGTTGGTATTGAGTTGCCGGCTTTATTTAGCACTTCCCCAAAAGCTGGATTAGCACTTCGAGAACCAGCTAAGGCACCAGCAAATACTGCCGCATTTTTATAACCAAGGATATATTTACCAAAATAGATAGCAAGTAACATTGGTAATAATGTGACAATCACACCTATTAAAAATAGGGAAATCCCTTGTTCTTTTATAGTATCAATTGCTTGAAGCCCTGAACTTAAACCAACTACAGCAACAAAGCCAGCTAAACCAAAATCTTTTAAAAGTTGTAGCGCTCCGGAAGGAATGTTTCCATAAGTTTGATGCAGAGCACGATACCAACCAAATAATAAACCAGAAAGTAATGCTCCTCCGCCAGCCCCTAATGTAATTGGGATATGACTTACATGAATAACAATTAAACCAATAATAAGTCCAACGACCAAACCTAGGCCATGAAATATCCAATCAGTTTTCTCGCTTTTGGTAATTGGTGCACCAATTTTATCAATTACACGCCGAAGATCACTATCAGCACCGTAAATAGTTATCACATCACCAAGTTTTAAAACAATATCATTATTAAGTGGAAGAGGCTGACCATCTCGATGAATAGCGACTAAATAAATACCATGCTTTAGCTTCATAACTTCATCAGAGGAAAGCACCTGCATTAAGTTTTCACCAACATAACGAGAGTTACGCATCTCAACATCTTGCGTATTCATAATAACATCCATCCCTGAGGCAGAATTAACCTCAGTGCCAAGAAGATCATTTGCTTGAATCATGGCATCGCGATGACCAACAACCAAAATAATATCTTTTTCTTTTATTAAAACATCTGGAGTTGCTTCTAAAATTTTATTGTCACGTTTTATTCGTTCAATGCTAATACCATTAACCATTTTTTCAATATCAGAAACGCTTTGATTAATCTTATTAGTTACATGATATAAACGACCACTAATATCAGATAAAGCGAAATTTTGATTAGCGCCTAATAATAGCGAGCCATTAAGCTGTTCTGATTGAGCTTTTATGGCATCATCACTAATATCTCGCCCCATTATTTTTGGTAAAATATTAACACAAACAATGATTGCCCCTAGCGAACCAAAGATATAAGTAACGGCATAGCCAATTGTCACATTACCCTGCAATCTCCTGAGCTCTTCGGCACTTAAACCCAGCTGACTTAAAGCATCAGAAGCTGTACCCATAATAGCTGATTGAGTTAACCCACCTGCAGCCAATCCTGCAGCTAACCCTTTATCTAAATTGAAAACTTTTGCTAATACTACCACTGTCACAAAACCAATTATAGCAATAAACAATGCTAAAAAGATTTCTCGTAATGTTTTAACACCTAGTGATCGAAAAAACTGTGGACCACTTTCAAAACCAACAGCATAGATAAACAGTGCGAAAAGAACTGCTTTAACACCAGAATCAACTGTAACGCCAAAAACACTTAGTGCAACAGCAACAAGCAATGAGCCTGCAACTCCACCAAGCTGAAATTTACCTATACGAATACTGCCAATTAAATAACCCAAACTCAAAGAAAGAAATAAAAGAATTTCCGGTGAGTGTTTTAGTCCATCTAAAATCCAATTTGAAAGCCATTGAAACATAATAATTGTCCTCAAGTGCTAAAAATGGTGAATTAAAAATATAAGAAAAGATACAAAAAGGGGTTTAAAAAATATTCATTAAAATATTATGAATACGTATTTATACTAAACTGTTATTGAAAGAATAGAAAGTCAATTTTAACAATTGATATCATTGTTAGAAAAATGATTAATCAATAATTATGCATTTTTTATTTAAAAACAGATATAACAAAGTTGACTATATTAATAAGCCCAATAACAAATTGGGCTTATTGCATATCTCAAAACAACTTAAATATAAGTGAATAAAATGTAAGAAACTTAATTATTTCGCCTTAGCAAGATTTAACTTAATATTATTATCAAGTTTTTTTATCCAACGTTTATAATTTCGGTGAATTTGACCTTTATTATTGGTTAAATTTGTACTGCCAGAAACAAAATTAATTGCATAACCTTCAGCAGAATAAGGTATATTAACAACAACTTGATACTCGCGATTGACTAAAGTAGCACGAATTGTATTTTTATCAGCAACAGTCATTTTCCAATTACTAAATCTGGATGGTTCTTTAGTGGCAGATGCTAAAATAGCTGCTTTTACTTGCTCTTTAGTAAGACCATTCACTTGTGTATAAGTATTTTTTGGAGTGCCATATTTATTATTACCGCAACCAAATAAAAATGAGATGAATAAAAGTATCGATAAATATTTTAATAACTTCATTTATTACTCCTTGAATTATTGTTAATTATGTTCACTTAACGCTTTTTACATATTAATAATGAATGACCAAAACCTAGGCCATCGATATCTTTCTCGACGTGAAAACCTGCATCATTCAGACATTTATAAAATACTTTAGAGTGATAGAAACGACTATTGCCATTTGCCAAGCACGTAAAATATAAAGAAGAAGCATTCAAGCTTAATGCACCCGCTTCAAAATCTTGTCTATCCCAAAAAATATCCATTATGCAAACTGTAGCATCATCTTTCATACTACGGTGAACTAACTTTAAAATGTTTGTAATTTGCTCTTCACTAAAACAATCTAGAAATTGGCTCATCCACCAAACATCTGCTTTATTAGGTAGCCTTTCAGCAGATAATAAGTCTACAGCATAACCATCAATGCGATGTTCTAAACCAATTTGCTTAATATTTTTTTCAGCAACAGTAATTTGTTCTGGTAAATCAAGTAATGTCACCTTAATATCAGGATTGTGTTTTGCACAATAAATTGCCCACTTTCCGGTATTTCCACCAACATCATATATATGTTTGGGGTTTAGCTGGTTAACATAAAGAAAAGCGCTAGGAAATGAGTGATCGGAATAAAAATGATCAAACTCAAACCAACTTTGTTTAGCTTTTTCAGGTAATTGCTGTAATGCTGGATAAATTGTCTTCCAATCTCCAAAAACCTTTAATCCTTTTGGACAACCGCTTTCTAAAGAATCTTGAAGATAGAACATACCTTGATAACAAACATCCTGAGTGAAATTAAGGTTAACATGAGTCATTCTATCATGTAATAAATAATGACCTATTTTACCTAAGATATAATGCGAATCATGTTGATAAATAACATGCATGCTCAAACCAACATCTAACAAAAGTTGAATTGCATAAGGAGATAAAGAAACTTCTTTGACTAAGTTATCAATACTGATTCCTTTTTGACCTGCTCGGTCTAAACACGCCAAAATTCCCTTATTTTTCATGCAAACAATTGCTTGAAATAAAATTGGTGAAAATGCTATTTTTTGCGCTTCAGTAATTGCCTCTAATGCGGTATAGATATCTTTATCATATCCATATTTTGAATTTTCTTGTGTAGCCAATAGTATTGCCTTTTTTAAATTTTGATGTAGTATTTACAAATTATAAATATATGTAATAATTTGGTCAATAAATTAACAAATTATAGTTAATATAAGTAATTAATAAAAATATTAATAAAATGAATTTTTCTTTTGCAGTTGAGAGTTGGTTTGCTTTATCTTCAGGATTATCAAAGAAACATGATTGGGAATTATGGTCTAAAAATCCCGTTCATGATTGGAGTTTACCATTACCTAAAGTAACAAAAATACCTATGATGCAATCTCGAAGAATGAGTATCGCATCACGATTTGCTGTTGAAGTAGGGCTTAATCTTATTGAGAATAATAATTTGGATTTAGCTATTTTCACTAGCCAACATGGCGAATTAGAAAGAACCTATAAAATTTTATCTACACTGAATCGAAATATAGATATCTCGCCAACTGATTTTACTCTTTCTGTTCATAATACCGCCTCTGGATTATTGACTATCGTTAGTAATAAAACGATACCGATAAGCTCACTTTCAGCTCATAATGACAGCTTCCAACAAGGCTTGATTGAATCTCTTGCAGTATTGCATCAAGGAAATAAAAAAGTCTTATTGATTGACTTTGATGGATTGGTTCCTGAAGCATACCACAAAGAAATCAAACCGTTAGTTCCTGCTTATGCAGTTGGATATATATTGGCAAAAGGTAATGAAATTAATTGCCAAAGCATCAAAAAAACACCGAAGATTTATCAGCCCGATTATCCTCAATCTCTTGCTTTTTTGCATGCATATTTGAATAAACAAAAACAATTTACAATACAAGGAAATACTCAGGATTGGCAATGGACATTAAACCTTTAGTAAAAAAAAATAATTACAGCATCAACCAATGGTGGCGATTATTTGCTACTGCATTAGGATTCATGCTTTTTGGATTATGTGGTTTAATTGTATTATCAATATTGTGGTTTAGCTTATTAAGGCTATTTGTTTGGAATAAAAACAAACGAATCGTTATTGTTCAAATAAGTATCAGTTTTAGTTTTAGAATTTTTATAAGGATATTAAAATTCTTAAACGTCATTCAATATCAATTTGATGGCCTCGAAAAACTTAATCAAGATAAAAGTTGCTTAATCGTTGCTAATCATCCTTCTTTACTTGACTTTGTACTCTTAGCATCTGTTATGCCTCGTTGTGATTGTTTGGTTAAGGGAGCATTACTTCATAATGTTTTTGTCAGCCGAATAATTAAAACAGCAGGCTATATCCTAAATGCTGAATCTGAAAAAATATTACCACAGTGCCAGAATATACTACTAAATGGAGGCCGAATATTAATATTTCCAGAAGGAACAAGAACTGTCCCTAATCAACCAATAAAATTACATAGAGGTGCTGCTAATATTGCTTTACGCTGTCATGCAAACATCCGTGTAGTTCATATTCAATGTGATCCACCTTATCTAATTAAACATCAAAGGTGGTATGACATACCAACCCAAAAAGCTTCTTTTAAAATTACAGTTGGAGAAAAGATTTTGATTGATGATTTTATGGATCAAAATACAACTATTGCAGCAAGAAGATTAACCAGCTATTTAACCTCATTTTTTACTAAAAGTAGGATAAATTAATATTGATCAAATAGAAAAAGGAAACCTAATGGAAAACTTACATCATGACATTAAAGTACTTATAATTGAAGTTCTTAATCTTGAAGATATCACACCTGATGATATTGAAACTGAAGCGCCATTATTCGTCGAAGGATTAGGCTTAGATTCAATAGATGCATTAGAGCTTGGTTTAGCTATTAAAAAAGAATATGGTATTGTTTTATCGGCTGAAAGTGACGAAACTAAAAAAGCGTTTTATTCAGTCAAGACATTAGCTAGTTTTATCTTATCACAAAAACAATAAGGAGCATTATAGTATGGAAAAGCAACAAATTTTTGAACAAGTCAAATCTGTACTAGTGCAAATTTTTGAACTACCTGAAGGTGACATAAAACCTGAATCAAAACTATTTGAAGAACTAGATCTTGATAGCATTGATGCTGTTGACTTAGTTGTGCATCTACAAAAGCTGATTGGTAAAAAAGTAGAGCCTGAAACTTTTAAATCAGTTAGAACGGTACAAGATGTTGTTGAAGCCGTATATAATCTATCAAATACAAAATAATTGGCATGAAAAAAATTAAGTTAATAACAAAATGTGTAACAAGTATTTTAATCGTTTGTTACCCTTTTATTATCTACTTATCTATGCAAAATAAACATATAAATTTAGCCATTTTATGTTTAATTATTTTATTTCTTATACGGTTAGTAACATTACCGAATGTAATATCTAATATAAAATGGACGGCTAAGATTATTGCTTGTATAGGCATGATCTTAGCATTGACCAGTTGGTTATTTTCTAAATATCAATTACTACTTTATTATCCAGTCATGGTCAATGTAGTATTATTTGTTTTTTTTAGCTACTCTTTATCGCAATCTCAAACTATTATTGAGACATTTGCCAGAATCAAGAATCCAGACTTATCGGTTGATGCGATTCAATATACAAGAAAAGTTACTATATTTTGGTGTCTATTCTTTGTTTTCAATGGAACAGTAGCCTTGATCACTTGTTTAATCAATAATACATATTGGTGGACAATCTATAATGGTTTAATTAGTTATGTATTAATTGGAGTATTTATGGGGGGAGAATGGCTTTTGCGTCGAAGAATTCAACAATAGTTAAACTATCACAACAGTTATCACGCCCTGAACATGAAATTATAGCTTTTAGAAATAAGCAACCATTATCAATACGTGATTTAAAAAAACAAGTTTTACTACTAAGCAACGCATTACATCATAACCCTAATAAACATTGGGCGTTATATATGCAAGACAGTTTTAATTTCGTTGCGGGGTTGCTTGCTCTTTTCTATGTTGGTAAACATCCATATTTACTTAATCCACATTATCAAGAATTACAGCATCATTTTGAAGGATTATTAACAGACAACGTAGAGATTAATAAAAAAGAGCTTCTGAAAAAAGAGATTGTCACTATAGATCAAATTAACTCTAATAACTTAATAGAGGATTCTCAATTAATTAACAATGATTTTAAACAACAAACATTAACACTATTTACTTCTGGATCGACAGGATTACCTAAATCAATTGACAAATCAATTTTACAGCTTGAGTACGAAATTCAAGAACTCCAAAACAATTGGGGGGAATTTAACAATGATTTATTTCTTTCATCAGTTTCACACGAACATATGTATGGTCTAACATTTAAAATAATGTTATCTCTATGTAGTAAAATACCTTTTGTTTGTGAAGCAATACTCTACCAAGAACAGCTCATAACTTATAATAATAAAAAAATTATTTATATTACAACGCCTTCCATTATTAAAACTTTAGATAGTAAATTACCAAAAATTGATTGTGACAAAGTTATTTCTTCTGGAGGGAAACTCACTTATGAAGAGGCTCAATTCTGTAAACAAAATTTTAATGTACTCCCAAATGAAATATATGGTTCTAGCGAAACAGGCATTATCGCAACTCGCCAGCAAGAACATATTAATACTGCTTGGCAATTATTTTCTTCAATGAAAATTGAATATATCTCAGAAAGACCTCAGCTAATTTCACCTTTATTAGCACAACCTGAGCCGTTAAACGATAAACTAAAAAAGGTTGATGATAACCATTTTCACTTGATTGGTAGAATAGATAAAATTATTAAAATTTCTGAAAATAGAGTCTCGCTAACTTATATTGAAAACCAAATTAACCAGCTCAATGAAGTACAACAGGCAATTATTATCCCAATAGAACAAAATAATAGAACAGTATTGGGGGCAATTATCGAATTATCGCCGAAATACAAACAACAACTAAAGCACAATGATCATTTCAAATTAACACAATATTTTCGACATTTATTGATAGATACATTATCATTAAACGAAATGCCTAAAAAATGGCGATTTATTGATTCTTTACCTAAAAATTCTCAAGGGAAGTGTACTTATATTGAATTAAAGAAATTATTTGAAACATCAGAGAAAAGAATGAAAAAAGAATTTTCAAAGGAAATTAGCATTAATTTTAGTGACACGCAAGCTGACATTGAACTGCATATATCACCAGATCTGTTCTGGTTTAAAGGACATTTTCCATCCCAACCATTACTACCTGGCGTAACTCAGCTTAATTGGGTTGTACATTATGCTAAAAAATGTTTTGATTCAGCATTATATTTATCATCAGTAGATGTGATTAAATTTCAATGCCCTGTCCTACCAGAAGATCATTTAATGCTGCATTTGAAATGGGATAAAGATACTAATAAATTAGAGTTTACTTACACATTTATTACACCTAATGATAATGCAAAAATAGCAAGTTTAGGAAAATTAACATTATGTCGGTAGTTCCATTTTTTATTCCTTCTAATTATTGCTTTGTTATTCCTTGCTATAACCACAGTGAAGCATTACTTGGTGTTCTCAAACATCTTGCATCTTATGAGATAAATTGCATTTTAGTCGATGATGGAAGTTCAGTTAATGAAGTTCAAAAAATGGATCAAATTATCGCCTTGTTTCCGTGGGTCACGCTACTCCGTTTAAAAACAAACCAAGGAAAAGGTGCGGCAGTTATGACAGGATTGGAATATGCATATAACCAAGGTTATGCCTATGCAATACAAGTAGATGCGGATGGTCAACATGATAGCCAGATTGTAAAAAAACTTATTGAACAATCATTACAAAATCCTCATGCCTTAATATCTGGTTGTCCAATATATGATAATAGTGTCCCTAAACATCGGCTTATTGCCCGATATATAACGCATTTTTGGGTATGGATTGAAACCTTATCTTTTTCAATAAAAGATAGTATGTGTGGATTTCGTGTTTATCCTTTACAAGCAACATGTAATCTTATTAAGCAATCCAATATAGGAAAAAGAATGGATTTCGATACAGATATCATGGTCCAATTATATTGGAAAGGTATACCGTCTATTTTTGTGCCAACTAAAGTCACATATCCTAAAGATGGCATATCACATTTCAAAGCGTTTAAAGATAATTTACTCATTACCAAGATGCATACTAAATTATTTTTGGGAATGCTTCCACGCATACTACCGTTAATAAAAAGGAATTATAAAAAAAACGATGAGCAAATTCATTGGTCGCAAACACAAGAACGAAAGGGCTTATTTGGAATTAGATTAATTCTGAAGTTTTACCGCATATTTGGTAGAAAAACCTCTAAATTAATTATGTTTCCTGTTATCACCTATTTTTGGCTAACAGGAAAAAAACAACGTCAAGCATCTAAGCAGTATATAGAAATAATAAGTAATTATTATAAAAATATTCCTCTTATTAATAAAAATCAGCTCACTAGTTTTCACCATTTTCAGCGCTTTGGTGAATCGTTTCTAGATAAAATAGCATGTTGGCAAGGAGACATAAAAATAGACGATATTTATTCGCCCAATATGGATACTTACTTAGATTTAATATCTAATAAACAGGGTATTATCTTAATATGCTCACATCTCGGAGATGTTGAAATATGCAGAGCGCTTGCTCAACTATCACATAATATCAAAATTAATACTCTTGTTTTTAGAAAACACGCTGCTCGTTTTAATCAAATTCTTAAAGAAACTAATCAAGCATCAACCTTCAATCTAATACAAGTAGATTCAATTGGTGCTGACACTGCAATTTTACTTAAACAAAAATTAGAACAAGGCGAATGGGTTGCGATTGTTGGTGACAGAACATCAAGCAATCCACACCAAAGAATGCTTGATGAATCAGTAAGCTGGGCTGATTTCTTAGGCAAACCAGCTCCTTTTCCAAAAGGACCATTCATATTATCTTCAGCTTTAGGTGTTCCTGTTTATTTAGCCTGGGGATTAAAACCAAACGGACGTTTTCAAATATACTTTGAGCATTTTGCCGATAAATTAAAAATATCAAGAAAAAACCGTAAAGCTGAACTTGATTTAATCATACAAAATTATGCAAAAAGATTAGAACATTATTGCCTATTATCGCCTCTCGATTGGTTTAATTTTTACGACTTTTGGCAATTTACTCAACCTAAAACAAATGACATACACATAAGTAATAATAAAGATGAAGAATAATTTTAACCACAGTGTAACAATTGAATATACAACATCATTTCATGATACCGATGCAATGGGTGTAGTTTGGCATGGTAATTATCTGAAACTTTTTGAAAGAGCTAGAGAAGCATTATTCCAGAAATATAATTATGGATATATGGATATGCAAAAGTCAGGATATATTTGGCCAATAGTTGATGCTCGTATCAAATATACTAATTCAACTTTTGTAGAACAAACTCTACTAATTACGGCTCAATTAGAAGAGTATGAAAATCGAATAAAAATTAACTATACCATTAGGGACAGTAAAACTGGTAAAAAAACAACGTCTGGTTATACCATTCAAGTGGCTGTATGCATGACAACGAAAGAGATGAGTTTTGTTACACCTACAATTTTTTTAGAACAGTTCGGATTATTAAAATGAAAAATTACTTAGTCGCTTTATTAACTTTTTTTATAGCTTTTTTTACGACTGTTGCACAAGCAATTACACTTGAAGATATTCAACAGCAATTTAGCAAAAATAAAATTATGCGAGCTGATTTTATACAATATCGCTATATAAATGGTTTACCAAACCCATTACATTCAACTGGAAAAATGATAATATCCCAAGATTTAGGTTTATGGTGGCAACAGCAAACGCCTTTTGTCATTACCTTAAAGATAAATTCAAAACGAATGGAACAAAGTATTGAAGATCAAAAACCTCAAATCATCACTGCTGAAAGCCAACCCCAACTCTTTCAGTTTAACAATTTGCTTACAAGTCTTTTTATTGCTGATAAAGAGATGCTAGAAACTAATTTTGATATCGAATTATCTGAACAAAATAAACATTGGATTCTTACACTCACCCCAAAAGTAACACCATTAAATAAAATTTTTAAACAAATAATACTCATTGGAGCAACACATTTAGAAAAAATTACCATAAATGATATGCAACATGATAAAACTACCCTTGAATTTTTGAATCATCAAACAACGAAATTAGCACAACATGAACAATCATTATTCAAATAATAATATAAAAAAATTAAAAAATTGTGCTATTGTATGGCTTATTACTGTAGTTTGTTTACTGCTAACTGCATCTTATCTTTTTTCTAATAGTAAGATTAATAGCAGCGTATTATCTTTGCTTCCTCAAGAGCAAACAAACAATATTCCTATGGAGTTTATCAATGGATTTCAAGACAGACTTGATAAACAATTAGTATGGTTAATTAAACCTGCCGATCCTAATAATTTAGAATCAGTAAAATGGTGGTATCAAAATCTAAATAAACAACCATTTATCCACATAATCAGTGGGCTTATGGATGAGCAATTTCAACAAAACTGGGGGATATTTGCTTATCAATATCGTTATCAACTTATGGATGAAAAAACGATCGAACGACTTAAAGCTCATAAACAGTTTGCTTGGATTCAAAGCCAAATATATTCACCATTTAGTGGTGTAAGCGCAAAAGAGCTTAATAGCGATCCACTTCTCTTAACGCGCTCATCGCAATTAAATCAACTTGGCAACACAGGTAGCCTAACCGTCAAAAATGGCTGGTTATCAAGCCAAGATCAGCAAGGTAATGTGTGGTACATGATCTATGCAGAATTAAATGGCTCATCGTTTAATATGCAACAATCACACCAAATTGTTACGCAACTAAATAAACTTAGTGAGCAATTAAAAGCTAAGTGGCCAGATACAGAAATCTTAAAACGCGGCGTATTATATTATAGCGATAATGCAAGTTTAGCTGCTAAAGAAGATATTTCAACAATAGGCAGTTTATCAATAATTGGTATCATTATATTAATTATTATAGTATTCCGATCTGTTATACCAATCTTGCTGTCACTATTATCCATTTTTATAGGTATAGTTTGCGGTGCAGTAGCTGTATTAACCATCTTTGGTGAAATCCATGTCATGACGCTAGTTATGAGCACCAGTGTAATAGGCATTACAATTGATTACTCATTACATTATCTAACTGAGCGATTATTACATGGTAATCAAGATTCAACCTATGTTAGCTTAAAAAAATTGCTAGTAACATTAACTATTGCTTTATGCTCAAGCCTTATTGCTTACTTAATTTTATTAATAGCACCATTTCCAGGATTAAAGCAGCTTTCAGTTTTTGCTATATTTGGATTAATAGGTGCATTTCTAACTGTTATTTTTTGGTATCCTTTCTTAACCCCCAAATTACCTGCTCGCGAAAATGTGGCTTCTCAGTTTTTGACCTTTTGGCTTAATCTTTGGCAAAATAAAGGCGTTCAATGGTCAATGATATTATCAGCAATAATATTTATAGGATATGGTATAAACAACCTAACTATAGATGATGATATAGGTAAACTACAAGCTTTGCCTGTTCAACTACAAAAAGAAGAACAAGCTATTATAGATATAACGCATCAAACAACAGATCAAAAATGGTTCATTGTGTTTGGTGATACAGCAGAACAGACATTACAGCGATTGGAACAATTTTTACCGAAATTAGAACAAGCAAAACAAGCTGGTTTATTTAAACAATATCAATCCATAAATTTACCGTCCATTGCAAAACAGCAACAGAATATAGAATTAGTCGATCAATACATGCCTGAAATAATATCTTCACTTAAACAAATTGGCATAGAAACTCAATTACTAAATTTGAACGACACAAAAACCCTTATTACACCAACATTATGGGAAAATAGTGAAATTAGCCAAGGTAGAAAACTACTTTGGTTAACGCGAAAAAATGGCAAAAGCGCCACACTTATTCCGATCAGTGGTATAAATAAATTAGATAAAATCAGGGAATTATCTTATGAAAATAAAGGAGTTTATTGGTTAGATCGTCGTACTGAATTTAATAATATGTTTACTAACTACAGAATTCATCTATCCCAACTACTTACAGGGGCTGTAGTAATAATATGTTCATGTTTTGTTTTCCACAATCGTAAATATGGTTTAAAAACTGCATTAAAAAGTGTGCTACCAACATTATTATCAATCGGTATTGCACTTTCTGTACATGGTATTATCAATCAAGCACTTAATTTATTTTCGATGTTAGCACTCATTCTTGTCATTGGCATCGGTATAGATTATAGTCTCTTTTTAAGTAATTATAAAAGCCAAACTCGAAGTGCTTTATTAGCTGTAACAATGGCGGCATTAACAACTTTATTGTCTTTTGGATTACTTATAATAAGTCATACAAATGCAATCATGGGGTTTGGGCTAGTGCTAACCAGTGGTATTCTTGCCGCTTTTTTATTTGCTCCACTAGCCATAAAAAAATATACAGTGTATTAAAATAAATAATAATCAGGTAATTAAGGATGAAAAGATTTACGATATTAATTTTATTTTTGTTAACAATGCTTGTCTCAGCTTGTGCAACCAAAACTCAATCAGAAGCATGGTTAACGAAAGAAGTTAAAATTAACCTCCCAATGATCAATTTGAAACAAAATTATCATGATCAACAGCTATTAAAGTTTAAATATAATGATCAGGAAAATTCAATCATTACTTTAGTTGATGTAAACGATAATCAATTAAAAGTTGTTGGTCTTTCAGCTCTTGGTATTCGGCTTTTTGAAATTGAATATAATGGTGAGCTTATTAACTCAAAAAATAATATCTTTGTTAAAGAGCTCCCCCCGCCTGAACAAGTATTATCAGATATTATGTTAAGTATCTTACCGATTTCAGAATGGCAAACTGTGTTACCTCAAGGTTGGCAGCTTGTTGATAGAGATCTGCATAGAACACTAAGCGATGATAAACAACAAATTATCGTTGATATTACTTATACTGAAAAAGCATCAGAGCATATTAGAAAACCTATTCAAATTGAACATCACATATTTGGTTATCAAATTACAATACAAAGCATGGACACAAATTAAAATGGTTTATATTACTGCCGTTGGTGCAATTAATTCTTTAGGTAATAATTTAACTGAAATTAAGCAGGGTTTAACTAAAAACTATTGTGCTCAACATTGCTTAATTGAACAAGAGGGTTGGCTACTAGATGGTCAGAAAACTTGGTTAGGAAAAGTTAATGCTAATTTACCTAGCATCCCTGAACACTTGCAAAAATACGTAACACGCAACAACCAATTACTTTATGCTGCTTACTTACAAATTCAATCAGAAATTGAATCAGCTATTAAACAGTATGGTCATAAACGAATTGCTATTATTATGGGTACAAGTACTTCAGGGATTCATGAAGGGGATATAAATGTAAAACATTATTTGCAAACACAAAACAGTGCTTCTTCTTTCACCTATAATCAACAAGAATTAGGCGATCCTTCATGTTTCTTAACGGCATTACTTGAATTAAAAGGCCCAAGCTACACAATATCAACTGCTTGTACCTCAAGTGCAAGGGCGATTATTAGTGGAAAAAGATTGATTGAAGCAGGGTTAGTTGATGCAGCAATTGTTGGTGGCGCCGATAGTTTAGCAAGAATGCCAATTAATGGCTTTAATGCGCTTGAATCACTTTCTACCACTCCATGTATGCCTTTTGCAGAAAGCCGTAATGGCATAAACATTGGAGAATCTAGTGCTATATTTTTACTGACTAATAAAAAAACAAGTGATTATGCAATATTAGGAACGGGGGAATCGTCTGATGCTTATCATATATCCTCCCCTCACCCTGAAGGGTTAGGGGCAGAAAAAGCCATGCGAGCAGCATTAGATAATGCAAATCTATCCTTAAATGATATTGGTTACATTAATTTACATGGCACAGCAACCATATTAAATGATCTTGCTGAAAGTAAAGCGGTATATAGGTTATTTAGCCAAAACTTGGCTCCCTGTAGTTCAACAAAGCACTTAACGGGGCATACTTTAGGTAGTGCAGCGGCAACAGAATTGGCTATTAGTTACCTATTATTAGATCAAGATATTTATTTACCACAGCAAGATTTTTCAAAATCAGCATTTGATAAAAATCTTGATGAAATCAACATAGTTACTGAAAACATGATGTTAAAAACCCCAATTATAATGTCAAAT
Organism: Gilliamella sp. wkB18; assembly: GCF_001690875.1. Taxonomy (NCBI): domain Bacteria; kingdom Pseudomonadati; phylum Pseudomonadota; class Gammaproteobacteria; order Orbales; family Orbaceae; genus Gilliamella; species Gilliamella sp. wkB18. The sequence continues at coordinate 65,342 of NZ_LZHM01000076.1, read as the reverse complement.
TCATTTGCTTTTGGTGGTAACAACTCATCACTTATTATTGGAAAAATATAATGCGATATTCTCCAGCAAATTATTATTTACCACATGAAAGTCCTATGGTAATGATAGAAAAGGTTCATCTAATCACAGATGAACAATGTATTTGTAGTGTACAAGTAAGCAAAACCAGCGTTTTAGCACCATTTTTAAATAGCGATTACTCGTTATCTAATTTTTACGCCATTGAATTAATGGCTCAAACAATTGGCGTATGGAATGGATACTATGGCTTAATGAAGAATAGTAAACCAGTTTTAGGAATGCTATTAGGTGGACGATCAATAAAAACAACATTACAAAACTTCCCTCATAATTGTCGCTTAATGATACATACTAATTTAGTGCTTAACGATGCTAGATTAGCCAATTTTGACTGTAATATAATGATTGATGAACAATGTGTAGCGACAGGTAAACTTAATGTTTACGAACCAACTTTATCAGAACTTGATCAATTATTTGGTAAAACACGATTAGGAGAAGAAGAATAATGAAACGAACAGTCCTTGTAACTGGTGCAAGTAAAGGAATTGGTAAAGCTATTGCTTGTAAACTTTCGCAAGATGGGTTTGATATTGTTGTCCATTACCATAGTGATAAACAAGGTGCACTAGAAACACAACATATCATTGAACAGGCAGGTGGAACAGCTCGATTAATACAATTTGATGTGAGCAATCGTTTACAGTGCAAACAAAATATCGACGCCGATATAGAACAATATGGTGCTTACTATGGTGTTATCAACAATGCTGGTATTATTCGAGATGGCGCTTTTCCTTCTTTAACTGAAGATGATTGGACTAAAGTTATCCATACTGATCTCAACAGTTTTTACAATGTACTACATCCTTGTGTAATGCCAATGATAGGGCTACGTAGTGGCGGAAGAATCATTATCGTCTCATCAGTGTCAGGTATAGCGGGTAACCGTGGCCAAGTTAATTATAGCGCAGCAAAAGCGGGAGTAATCGGTGCAAGTAAAGCATTGGCACTTGAACTAGCTAAGCGAAAAATAACCGTGAATTGTATTGCTCCAGGTTTAATTGATACCGGCATTTTAGATATGGAGCCTATTGCATTACAAGAAGCAATGAAAATGATCCCATTAAAACGCATGGGACAAGTGGATGAAGTAGCAGGTCTGGCTAGTTATTTAATGTCTGATTTGTCAGGATATATAACCAAACAAGTAATTTCAATCAATGGAGGAATGATATGACTAAAAGAGTTGTCATAACTGGAATGGGGGGAGTTACCTCCTTGGGTAATGATTGGAATAGTATTGAGTCAAGCTTAAAAAAATTAGAAAATGCTGTAAGGTATATGCCAGAATGGGAAGTTTATGAAGGTTTGCACACTAAGTTAGGTGCACCTATTGACAACTTTGAAATACCTGAGCACTACACACGAAAAAAAATACGCTCAATGGGACGTGTTTCTCTACTATCAACAAAAGCCACAGAAATTGCCCTTGAAAAGGCCGGATTATTAGATGACCCAATGATAACTAATGGCGATACAGGAATTGCATTTGGCTCATCAACAGGAAGTACTGACCAAGTAGCCGCCTTTGGTGCTATGTTAAATGACAAAAATACCAATAATATTACAGCAACCACTTATATACAAATGATGCCTCACACGACAGCGGTAAACACAGGATTATTTTTTGGTTTAAAAGGCCGCTTAATTACAACGTCGAGTGCATGTACATCAGGTAGTCAAGCAATTGGTTATGCTTATGAAGCCATCAAATACGGTATACAAACAGCAATGGTAGCTGGTGGTGCAGAAGAGTTATGTCCTTCAGAAGCAGCCGTTTTCGATACTTTATTTGCTACCAGTCAACAGAATGATAATCCTAAAAGCTCTCCTCGTCCATTTGACAAAGATCGCGATGGCTTGGTAATTGGTGAAGGAGCTGGTGCTTTAATTCTTGAAGAATACGAGCATGCAAAAGCACGAGGAGCAAAAATATATGGTGAAATAGTCGGTTTTATGACAAATTGTGATGCAAGCCATATTACTCAACCACGTAAAGAAACAATGAAACTATGTATCGAACAAGCGTTAAAAAAAGCTAATTTATCACCAGCGGATATTGGTTACATCAGTGCTCATGGTACAGCTACCGATCGCGGTGATATAGCTGAAAGTAATGCAACTTCTGAAATATTTGGTAATCAAACACCTATCTCATCGTTAAAAAGTTATTTCGGTCATACTCTTGGTGCATGTGGGGCATTAGAAGCTTGGCTAACACTTGAAATGATGCACTCAGGTTGGTTCAATCCAACAATTAACCTAAATAATATTGATCCAGCATGTGGTGAGCTTGACTATATAATAGGAACCGGTCGAAATTTAGATATTGAGTATTTTCAAACCAACAATTTTGCATTTGGGGGGATAAATACTTCAATTATCATCAAAAGACTTTAATCTAATCAACACCATAACGATAAAAGGTAGCTAATTATAACTATCAGTATAATTAGCTCAAAAAATCAATTAAAAAGTTGACATTCATCACAAAAAAGGACTATTACAGCCCGTTTTCTTGTCTAAAAAATAATCTTTCTACACTTTTTATCACGTTCTTCGAAATTCTTTCCGATAGTCTTTGCCTACGTTTATAACAGACTGAGATAATTTTATGTGTTTCTAAGTGAGATAAAATAAAGTCGTCACTAGTGCTAATTTCGTCAACTAAGCCTTTATTTTTAGCTTGTGTTGCAAACCAGTGTTCGCCTGTTGCAACTTGTTCGATATCGACATTTTGGCGATACTCTTTAACAAAGTCTTTAAATAAAAGGTGAGTTTCTTCTAATTCTTGTTTGAATTTTTGACGTCCTTCTTCGGTATTTTCACCAAACATTGTCAATGTACGCTTATAAGCGCCTGCCGTTTGTAATTCAATGTCTACATCATGTTTTTTGAGTAAGCGGTTAAAATTAGGGATCTGCGCAACCACACCAATTGACCCGACAATTGCAAATGGTGCTGCCACAATTTTGTTAGCGGTACAAGCCATCATATATCCCCCACTCGCCGCAACTTTATCAACCACTACAGTGAAAGGTATATCACGCTGTCTAAACCGTAATAATTGCGATGCAGCAAGACCATAACCGTGAACAACACCACCTGGGCTTTCAAGCTTAATGACAACTTTATCTTCAGGCTTAATAACAGCTAATACAGCAGTAATTTCTTGGCGTAATTCTTCAACTTCGTGTGCATCCATGCTGCCATTGAAAGATAATACAAATAATTTAGGTTTTACTTGTTGGTTTGTATTACTTTCTACTGGTTTAACTACATTATCTGACGATGTTTGTTCGGCAGATTTTTCTTGTTTTTTATCTTGTTTCTTTTTTTGTTTAGCTACTAATTTCGCTTGCTTTCTCTCATTTTTTTTCTGTTTTTTAAGATCTTTCATAAACAGTTTAGCTTCTAGCTCGTCCATACTTGACATTAACATATCATCTTTGACTTGCTCATATTCTTGGCTAATATCTTTAACTGATAAACGCCCTGCCGCTGTTATGGACTTACGGCGTTGGCTTAATATAAAAATAAGCACGGCTAGAATAGCTATAACCACTGTTACTGTTTCAGCTAAGAAAAGTGAATACATAGAAAACCAATTCATTTAATTATTACCCTTTGATGAAATATACTTTAATTGAATGTATTTAGTTATTATAACAAGATAATTGAAAGTTGTGCCGAAAATCAATAAAGATATAATTGTCGCTTTATTCGGCAAATCAAATTATTTATACTGATAGCCCAAATTACAGTTATATGAGAAAAATATGTCTTTACGACCAATTACCGAAATAGCTAAACAATGCAACATTCCCGAAGAATTTGTCCTACCTTATGGCAAACATGCTGCAAAAGTCGATTTATCCATTCTTAAAACAAACCAAAACAAACCTGAAGGTAAATTGGTATTAGTTACTGCTATCACGCCAACTCCACTTGGTGAAGGTAAAACAGTTAATACTATCGGGCTAAGTGAGGGATTAAATTATATTGGTAAGTCAGCAATCGCTTGTATCCGTCAACCCAGTTTAGGTCCTGTATTTGGGGTTAAAGGTGGCGCTGCTGGGGGGGGGCAAGCTGAAGTATTACCGATGGAAACATTAAATTTACATTTAACAGGTGATATTCATGCAATTACTGCGGCGCATGATTTGGCATCGACCGCATTAGATTCACGCCTTTATCATGAAGAGCGTTTAGGCGATGAATTTACCGCACAAACTGGTTTGCCTCGTTTAAATATTGATGTTAATCGCATTGTTTGGAAAAGGGCAATTGATCATAATGATCGTGCACTTCGTAAAATTATAGTTGGTGTTGGTGGTGGCTTTAATGGTGTTGAACGCCAAGATGGATTTGAAATTACTGCGGCATCAGAACTTATGGCAATCTTGGCATTAGCTTCAGATTTACACGACATACGTGCACGTATTGGTCGTATTATTCTTGCTTATAATACGAAAGGCGAAGCCATTACTGCTGAACAACTTGAAGTTGCAGGCGCTATGACGGTATTACTTAAAAATGCCATTAATCCAAACCTAATGCAAACTGTTGAGCATACACCAGTACTAATTCATGCAGGTCCTTTTGCTAATATTGCCCATGGCAATTCATCTGTCATTGCTGATCGTATTGCGTTACAACTTGCCGATTATGTTGTGACCGAAGCAGGATTTGGTTCGGATATGGGCATGGAAAAATTCTTTAATATTAAATACCGCCAATCCGGCATCAAAGCCTCGTGTGTGGTATTGGTTGCAACGGTGCGAAGCCTAAAATCCAATAGCGGTAAGTATAATATTAAACCGGGGCAAGCTATTCCGAAAGAAATTTCAGAACCCAACGTTGAATTACTGGAAATTGGTGCAGCTAATTTAGCATGGCATATTAACAATGCCAAAAGTTATGGCTTACAAGTAATTGTCGCTATTAATCGCTTTCCACACGACAGTGAAGAAGAATTAGCGTTTTTACAAAAATATGCGATTGAACAAGGTGCATTTGCCTGTGAAGTAAGCGAAGTCTTTACTCAAGGCGGTAAAGGCGCTGAAAAATTAGCAAAACATGTTATTAAAGCATGTGATATGCCAAGTGAAATCAAATTGCCTTATCCTGATAATATGCCTCTCGCTGATAAGATTCAAACCATGGTAAAAAAATATGGTGCTAACAAGGCTAATTTATCAGCCACTGCACTGGAAAACATCAAAGAGATCGAAGAATTAAAACTGGATCATTTGCCACTTTGTATTGCTAAAACGCCAATGTCAATTAGTGCTGATGCAAACTTAAAAAATGTTCCTACCGATTTTGATGTCGATATCAGTCATTTAGCGATATCTGCCGGCGCTGGTTTTATTCGTGTTTATGCGGGTAATGTGATGACCATGCCTGGGCTAGGTACTAATCCTGCTTATAGACAAATCGATATTGACAAAGATGGTAATATTGTAGGTTTAAGTTAATGCAAGAAGTAATTATGCAAACCCAAGAACAATATAAAGCATTTATTGACGAAGAAAACTGTATTGGCTGTGGCAAATGTATTCGTGTTTGCCCAACCGATGCTATAGTGGGCAGTAAGCAAGTATTACACACTATTTTGCCACAGTTATGTACTTCGTGTAGTAATTGTATTAATACCTGTCCAACAGACTGTATTACATTAAGCACTTTAGGCACTGTATTAAGTGAATCAGAAGAGTTAGCGCTAACTGAGAAAAAGCAACAGCGATTAAATCACAACCAATTGGTGCCGCCAACAATTTTGTTTCCTCGGACCACACCGATGGCAAACAAAACTAGCACATCGATCGACCGAAAACAGTCTATCGCCGATGCCATTGCTAGAGTAAAAGCCAAAAAAAACCTCGCTAAATAGCGAGGTTTTCATATTACGATAGAACAAATATTAATTAGTCTTTGTTACCACTTCTAAATGCACGTTTTCGGTCATTTTCCGTCAAATGACGTTTACGAAGACGGATAGATAACGGTGTTACTTCAACTAATTCATCATCGTCAATAAACTCTAACGCTTGTTCTAATGACATTTTAATTGGTGGTGAAAGTGTTGTTGCTTCGTCAGTGCCAGATGCACGCATATTAGTCAATTTTTTACCCGTTAAACAGTTAACAGTTAAATCGTTTGAACGAGTATGAATACCAATAATTTGACCCTCATAAACTTCAGCACCATGACCTAGGAATAATTTACCACGGTCTTGCAAGCCATAAAGCGCATAAGCCAATGCTTTACCTGTACCGTTTGAAATCATTACACCATTATTACGCTGACCAATTTCACCTGGACGAACATCATCGTAATGGCTAAAAGTAGAGTAAAGTAAACCAGTACCTGAAGTCATCGTCATAAATTCAGTTCTGAAACCGATAAGTCCACGGCTTGGAATGACGTAATCTAAACGCACACGGCCTTTACCATCTGGTAACATGTTTGTTAGATCACCTTTACGCAAACCTAGTGCTTCCATTACTGAACCTTGATGCTGCTCTTCAATATCAAGCGTAACTTGTTCAAATGGTTCTTGTTTTTTACCATCAATTTCTCTAAAGATAACTTTAGGACGAGAAACCCCTAACTCATAGCCTTCACGGCGCATATTTTCAATTAACACTGACAAGTGTAATTCACCTCGACCAGATACTCTAAAGGCATCGGGGTCAGGTGTTTCTTCAACACGAAGTGCTACATTATGTACAAGTTCTTTTTTCAAACGCTCAAGAATTTGACGCGATGTCACAAATTTACCTTCTTTACCAGCAAATGGTGAGCTATTAACATTAAAGAACATAGTTACTGTTGGTTCATCAACAGTTAGCGCTGGTAAAGCTTCAACGCAACTATTATCACAAATCGTGTCTGAGATACCGAGCTCACCAAGACCTGTTAATGCAATAATATCACCAGCTTCAGCAACTTCTGCTTCATAACGTTGTAGGCCTAAATGACCTAGCACTTGTCCTACTTTACCTGTACGTTTGTTACCTTCACTATCAACAATAGTCACTTGTTGATTTGGTTTAACACGACCACGTTTGATTCGTCCAATACCAATAACACCAACATAATTATTATAATCAAGTTGTGAAATTTGCATTTGGAATGGACCATCTAAATCCACTTTTGGTGGTTCAACATGTTTAACAATCGCTTCAAATAGTGGCGTCATATCTTCAGCCATATTTTCATGTTCTAAGCCCGCAATACCCATTAATGCAGAAGCATAAACGATAGGGAAATCTAACTGTTCATCAGTCGCCCCCAAATTAACGAACAAATCAAACACTTGGTCAACCACCCAATCAGGTCTAGCTCCTGGTCGGTCTACTTTATTGATAACGACAATCGGTTTTAAACCATAAGCAAATGCTTTTTGCGTTACAAAACGGGTTTGAGGCATTGGTCCATCCATTGCATCAACAAGCAATAATACCGAATCAACCATTGACATAACACGCTCAACTTCACCGCCAAAATCAGCATGCCCTGGTGTATCAACGATATTTATTCGATAACCATTCCAATCAATTGCGGTATTTTTAGCTAAAATGGTAATACCACGCTCTTTTTCAAGCGCATTCGAATCCATTATACGTTCATTGTCATCGCCACGTAGGTTATCAAGCGTACCTGACTGTTTTAACAATTTATCAACCAGAGTAGTTTTACCATGGTCAACATGGGCAATAATGGCTATATTTCTTAAATTTTCAATCACAATTAAAATCCCAATTAGGAGATAGATTCTTTAGGCGCAGTATTGTACACCTTTTTAGTTGAAATGTTGATCTATATCACAAAGTTTATTGAAAAGAACTTTATAACTTGAAAAAATCAGAAAAATATTGAATTTTTTTGTTAAAGTTTTTAGATTAATTTGCTATTTGTGTATAAAATTGATACGCAAATTCATCTACCTTTTCCCAATTTGTGTATTCAATAACAGGCTTTGTCACATCGGTATCCCCTTTGCCTAACCACATAATAAAACGGATCATATTACGATCGAACCAGTTATATTGTGGATAATATAAAGCGCCCGCAAATACTGCTGTTAAAGTTGGTTTCCAAGCAATCTTAGCTAAAAATTTTTTAGTATATAAATTAGTTTCAGGAGTATTTTTATTAGGTTTTCTTGCAACCATATTTACTCCAAAAAAACCTGATTTAATTTGATTTAATTCTTGAGAATTATCATTAATAAACTTTTTCATTACATTACTATAAAAACCATAGCGAATAGAACTTCCTAATAAGACGGATTGATATTTTGATAAATCGATTTTTGTATTAGGTAAAAGCTCGATCACATCACAATCACATTGGTCTTCTATTTGTTTCTTTATGCGTTTCATAATTTTAAGCGTTTGCTTCTCATGAGTTGTATAGAGTAATAAAACTTTTATTGCAGTGCTCATCATTTTTCCTTCTTAAAAACACTTGTTCAATTCTAATAATACTTTTTTATCAAAAAAGTAACAAAATAAGGATGATTTTATTAAAATTTTTGATTATAGTGTTAAGTTAATTTAACCAGTTCGGAACCAATTATGGCAATTTCACCACCAAAACTGAGTGCTATTATTTTGGCGGCAGGAAAAGGCACACGAATGTATTCCAACATTCCTAAAGTTTTACATAAAATCGGATCTAAACCGATGTTACAACATGTTATTGATACAGTTCAACAACTTAATACTAATCATATCAATATTGTTTATGGGCATGGCAAAATACAGCTTGAAAAAGCGCTTAAAGATCAAAATGTTCAGCTCATTTATCAAGCTGAACAGCTCGGCACTGGCCATGCTGTACAACAAGCCATATCTTACATTCAAGATGACGAAGATATCTTAATTTTATATGGTGACACCCCACTTATATCGGCTCAAACACTACAAACTTTAATTGCTAATAAACCTCAACAAGGTATCGCTTTATTAACCGTTATTCTTAAAGATCCAACTGGTTATGGGCGCATTGAACGCAAAAATGGCAAAGTTGTTGCTATTATTGAACAAAAAGATGCTTCATCAGAGCAACAAAAAATCAACGAAATTAACACCGGTATAATGCTAGTTAATGGAAAATTATTGAAAAATTGGTTATTACGTTTAACCAACAATAATGCACAAAAAGAATTCTACTTAACCGATATTATTGCTTTTGCGCATCAAGATGGTTATGAAATCTTAACCTCATACCCAGTTCAACAATTTGAAGTTGAAGGTGTTAATAATCGCCTGCAATTGGCAATGTTAGAAAGGCAATATCAACAACTGCAAGCTCAGAATTTATTACTAGCTGGTGTAACACTACTTGATCCAAATCGCTTTGACTTACGAGGCACACTATCGCATGGTAAAGATGTTACGATTGATTGTAATGTAATTATTGAAGGAAATGTCAAACTAGGCAATAACGTATTTATTGGTGCAGGCTGTGTCTTAAAAAATTGCTCAATTGATGACAATTCAACAATCAGTCCGTATAGCATTATTGAAGATTCAACTATCGCTAAACAGTGCACTATCGGGCCTTTCGCCCGTCTACGACCTGGTTCACAGCTTGATGAACAAGCCCATGTTGGCAACTTTGTTGAATTAAAAAAAGCACATCTAGGCCAAGCAAGCAAAGCGGGACACTTAAGCTATCTTGGCGATAGCGAAATTGGTAGTAACGTCAACATAGGTGCAGGCACCATCACCTGTAATTATGACGGTGCAAACAAATTTAAAACTATTATTGAAGATGATGTGTTTGTCGGTTCTGATACGCAATTAATTGCACCTGTAAAAGTGGGTAAAGGAGCAACTATTGCAGCAGGAACAACGGTTACCAATAATGTGAATGAGAACGAATTGGTGGTTAGTCGTGTAAAACAAAGACAAATTGCTGATTGGAAACGACCAATAAAATCTAACTAACAAAGTTTAAACTAAGTGTAGTATTTTTGATACTATCACTAGCTATGGTGTAACAAAGGTTCTATCATAATTTTTCTATTCAGTGAACTTCAAGGATTTAACTGAATAGAAAAAATTTAAACACTTAAAAAACGCGACTCAATGAATCGTTGTACATTATTCTAGCAGTTCTTTAATAATTAGCTATTTAAAGATAAAAACTTTGTTTCCCTTCTCTTTATTTTGCGCTATTCTCGGAAACCAATTTACTTTCTTATAAGGTAGTGACATTACAATTATTACATTCCAAGCAATCGATCTTTTGAAAAAGCCAACATGTCTGTTAATCACCTTAACTTAATATAAATATTGATATTAAATATAATTCAGATAGCAAAGCAGGCTATAACCATAACATGCAAAAATTATCTATAAACAGCTTAGTCGGTTTGTCCATATTGAAGATAATGCAGCTACTGGCGTATCATGTAGCACATTGAAATGACAGGTATTGATCCACTGCAAAACTTGGCAAACAGTAACAGCTGAATAAATTGGCTGTATTAAAGGCTTAAAGAGGCTAACAAGTATCTAGTTGATATCAAACCAATCATGAAGCACCCGAAGCAAGCTAATTATAATATTATTAGGTTAAATATTATTTGATTAATTAGAATAAAAATATTCCAATATATAAAAAACCTTTATATCAATAATTTAAAACAGCTTATCTTTTAAAAGCATCTTTCATCGAAGCCGCAATCTGATATTTATCTGGAAAATAAATTTGTTATTTTTGAATATAGCACCCTTATAATAATCCATTAAATAATGAACTATCAGAGGCAACAATAACATAAATGCCATTGAAACCTTGAGCAACAACACTGTTATCTAATACAGCTGATAGCTTGCCTGAAAATAAAATTATTCAAACATTAAGCAATAAATTTGCCAGTGTAATTTTTTCCTTTAAGCCTGAACCTTTTCATGTCTATATAACTATACCTGTATATCCCGAAGGATTATTAAATACAGAATATATTATGGCTACCATTCATCAAACCGTACAAACTATTGTAGTTTGTCATGATAGTTTTCTTAGCCGCATTCGCAAACATTTATAGATTTATTAACAACTGATTAAAAATAAAATACCACATAAAGATTGGCAAAATTGGACCCTATCTATTACGATAAAATGGACCAAGAATACAAAAAATAGAGTTAAAAGAGTATAACAAATATGTTATCTTACTTAATTTGAGCTGTTAGGCTACCGCACTGTCACCAAATAAATCTATGTACATAGCAAATTAACCACTATTGATGATCTGTATGTATTAGTTGGCAATGCCAACATTAATGATGTGTAGCCTATTAGGTAGGCAAAATCCAGCACTCGCTGCATTAATTGTTGATAACTATTTGCAAACCATTAATTGCTCTGAATCTGGCTGGCAATGCTTGTTAGGAAATTTGCCTATTAATTACAAACCAAAATTTGGCAATAGCCATATGGTGAAGGTTTATCTCAATCCATTAAAATCCTTGAACTTAGTCAGTAGTTTAATAGCATTCCTCTTCTAAACTAAATATAATACGGATATTTTTGAATCAATTTTTCCATTTACACCAAGGAATTATTTATATTCTGAGGGGGACAAAAGAGACAAAGAAATTTGCATCAATTTAACCAGTTTTGAATTATGAAAAATTAGGACAAGAAACAAAACAACAATGCCGACGCGATTATTTAATGTTTTTCCACATGTGAATTGTTTGAGGTGCCGCAAACTGTACGTAAATATATCCTTTTTACCTTTGTCGCCGGTAATAATGCCAACACGCCACTTAATTTAACTGTCTCTTTTCAGTTGAAAAAGCCCCGATATATTTATCTCGTTTACCGAAAACACATGTTCACTTACCAATCTATTGGGCTATGAAGCCAAAGACGAAATCAATCTATTTTAGAACAATAATTATGATATAGATAATTAAAATATCAAAGACATTAAATTGTTGGGTTTTCTTATAAAGTATCGCGATATCAAATTGGATGGACGTAAAGGCATCGCTGATTTTTTTGAAATATGTTATTAGGACAAAACAATCGTGTTAAAAACGGCTTTCTTGGTCATGTTTTAAGATAAAAAAGATTATCGATAGATATTTTTATCTTAAAAAAATGAAAAAAACCAAAAATTTAACCTTAATACCAACAATAAAAAATTGTCTTCATTTCCCACTATTGCAATTAGCCGGTATAATGCCAGCAATTTTATTGTTAAGTGGATTATGCATGAAAACGCTATTTGCCAGTACATCTCGCGGGCTTGAAGAGTTATTAAAAAAAGAGTTAGAACAAACTGGGGCAATTAATTGTAAAATTGCGCAAGGTGGTGTTTATTTTGATGCCGATGACAAAACGCTATATCAATCATTATTATGGTCGCGTTTGGCATCTCGCATTTTACTACCTATTGCCGAGTTCGACATCTATAGCGATTTGGATCTGTACTCTTGTGTGTTTAATATTAAATGGCCAGATATTTTTGCTGTTGATAACTCTTTCGTGATTAATTTTGTTGGCGTAAACGAATTTATCCGTAATAGTCAATATGGTGCGCTAAAGATCAAAGATGCTATTGTTGATCACTTTTTGCGTCATACTAATGAACGTCCTAATGTAGCAAAACAAGATCCCGATATTCGACTTCATGCTTATTTAAATAAAAACCGTGTCACACTATCTTTAGATCTAAGTGGTAATAGTTTACATGAGCGTGGTTATCGAGAGCAAACAGGGAAAGCCCCACTAAAAGAAAGCCTAGCGGCAGCTATTATTATGCGTTCTGGTTGGAAAATAACTGAGCCATTGCTCGATCCGATGTGTGGTTCAGGTACATTACTAATTGAAGCCGCAATGATCGCATCACAAATCCCTCCCGGTTTACATCGTAAACAGTGGGGATTTTTTGCTTGGAAAGGCTTTAATCCGACATTGTGGAACGAATTACTTTTCACCGCAAAGCATAACGTATCCAAAATAAACACACCATTTATCGGTTATGATAATAATGCTACAGTACTTGAACGGGCCAAACAAAATGCCCTCCAAGCAGGAGTGGGAGATTTAATTACTTTTTCGATGCAAGATGTGACACAACTGACCAATCCATTGCCAACTGAAACGGTAGGCATGATCATCAGTAATCCACCTTATGGAGAACGCTTAGAAAGCGAACCAGCGCTTATTGCTTTGCATACGGCACTTGGTCGACAGATCAAACAAAATTTTGGTGGATGGCGATTATCATTATTTAGCGGTGCACCACAGTTGTTAGATTGCTTACAAATGAGAGCAGAAAGACAATTCAAAGCAAAAAATGGACCACTCGACTGTATACAAAAAAATTATGTCATTGCCAAGCGTAACACTGAAGAAGCAATCACAAATTCTACAATGCCGGCTACTGATTTTGCTAACCGATTACGGAAAAATAAACAAAAGTTAGAAAAATGGGCTGCTCAAGAACGACTAGAATGCTATCGGCTTTATGATGCAGATTTGCCTGAATACAATGTCGCTATCGATTGTTATAAAGATAAAATAGTGATGCAAGAATACGCAGCGCCGAAAAACATTGATCCACAAAAAACTCGCCAACGGCTTTTTGATATTATTAATGCCACCATGTCAGTGCTTGAGCTTACCGCCGATCAGTTAGTATTAAAAACAAGAGAAAAGCAAAAAGGTAAACAGCAGTACCAAAAGCTAGGACAAAAACAGGACTATTTTTTAGTCCATGAATACCCGATTAATCAGCGCAAAACCACATTTTGGGTTAATGTGACCGATTATTTAGATACAGGATTGTTTTTAGATCATCGCTTAGCACGAAAAATGATTGGTGAAATGAGTGCAGGAAAAGACTTTCTAAACCTATTTGCCTATACAGGTAGTGCAACGGTTTATGCTGGACTTGGCGGAGCAAAATCAACCACCACGGTCGATATGTCTCGCACCTATTTGGAATGGGCAGATCGTAATTTAAAACAAAATGGTTTAACAGGTAAAAAACATCGATTAATTCAGGCGGATTGTTTGCTCTATTTATCTCAAGCTGATGAACAATTCGATTTAATTTTTATCGATCCACCGACATTTTCAAATTCAAAACGCATGAACGATACCTTTGATGTTCAGCGTGATCATCTAAAATTGATGTCCGATTTAAAACGCTTGATACGCCCTAATGGAACGATTATCTTTTCGAATAATAAGCGTGGTTTTAAAATGGATAGTATCGGTATGCAAAACCTAGGGCTAGTCTATCAAGAAATTACCAATAAAACGCTATCGCTGGATTTTAAACGCAACAAGCAAATACATTGTTGCTTTATTATTAAGCATCAATCATTGTAATTTTTACCAAACGTCTGGGAGCTTAATTAAGCTCAATACTTTGTATTGTTAGGTAATTTTCTTTAAGTAAACATAAAAACTTACCTAATAATACTTAACGAAATAAATATTTTACTCATCAAAACAACAACCCTCATATGAGGGTTTAAAAATGCGTGAATTGATTCGTTATTTAAAATTAAAGTTACTTAGTACTTTGTATTCAATATATTGATTTGTTGCTCTTATAACTTTTAATTCAACGCCTTTGTATCTGATATTTCTTGAATTTGATAAATCATATTCAACATTATTCGAAAATGCAGGGCGAGCATAATCATCATTAAATTCTTTATAAGCGATATTAATTTTGTTTCCTATTTTTCCATTATAAATTAATACCTGTTGGAAGGTATTTTGATTGGTAGCTTTTTTCTTATGGTAAGAAAATATAATATTGCTGTTACAAAGCGATCCACCTTTAGTGGTTATAATACATAAATCGTTATTTCTTTTATCTGTTCTAATACCAGCGGGAATATCAGCAAAAATCGATTTACCCACAGCAGCACCTGAATTCAACTCTTTCAAACCAAAAAACATATAATTTTCGTCTTCACCTACTTTAGGATATTCCCCTGCTTGTATAGTATAATCGACAATTCGGCTAATAACCGTAGTATGAGGAAATTCGATCACATCTCTTGCGGCTACTGTACCTTGCCTTACGATGTCATCGCCAACAAAAGTTTTAGTAATAACATTTAATGCTGGATAACTAAATTGTTTTTTGTCTACAACATAATTGTATTTTACTGAATTACAACCACCTAAAATAAAGCTTAATAGGGTTATAAATAATAATTTTTTCATACAATAATTCCTAATATTAAATCTTGTTAATGATATGGGGTTTTTACATTTTGGGCAATAAAAAAACCTTGAATCAAAATTTTATACAACTTAGATACAGCAAAAATCAGTTAAACCAATAACCAAAGAGGCATTCAGATTTTTAAATTCAGAAATAAAGCTAATTTGATCTTTAAAAATCATTTAAAAACGTTTGTTATTTTATAATATGCGGTCATTTTTGACGCTAACGCACTACTAATACCGATGTTTTAGCGCCACGGACTACACCTGAAGCATTTGATCCTAATAGATGCGTAGCAATATTTGGGCGACGAGATCCCAAAATAATTAAATCGGGTTGCATTTCTTCCGCTAAGTTTAGGATTTCGTCCCGTGGGTTACCAAAAGCTATCGAAAAGGATAGATTTTCTTTTGGTAAATCTATCAAATCCATCAAGTTATTTAACCATTGTTCAGTTTCAATGGTTGCTTTATCTTTAAATTCATCAAAACCAAAAGAAAACGCATTCACAATAGCTGATGCGACTGGCAATGTATGAAAGAATATTACATGGGCATTAGACAATTTAGCTAAACACTCTACATGTGGTATTACCTTTTTAGTTAATTCATCTTCAAATACATCAATAGGAACTAAAATCTGTTTGTACATAATTATCCCCTTAAGAAACTAAAGCATTTATCGTCTATCTATTTTGTCAACTAGCAATATTGAATTAGTATGATGCTAATTTTAAATTTAATCTTTAATTACTTTTCATGGTTAACTATCTTAATACATTACAATAATATTCTAGAATTTTTTTGAAAAAGTAAAATATTTTTTGTTAGTTTAATAGCGGGAGAGCACGATCATTCATTGGTTTAATATAAAACCAACACTTGAACAAATTATTCTGTTTTATCGCCAATAGCCATTAGGAAAATGCCTTCCTATTACTGATACTATACAATTTCAAATTATGCCAGATTGGTTATAATAGCTTGACATGATGAAAAGCGAATTAGCATTACAAGTTGTTTAACGGATTTTGTATATATTACTTATTCTAGCTAGCCTTTTTATGGATGAATGTTACCAACGGCAAGGCATCAGTAAAAATTAATTAAGACAAGTGAAGAAAAATAGTGGCAAACATGTTCAATTATCCTACTGCATAACAGACCTTTGATTATTATGGGCATATCGAATTTAATACGCATCTTTCATCTTGGATCTATAAGAGGAATTTAATATGAGAATCATATTAGCATCAACATCTGTATCCCGTAAAAAAGTGCTCGAAAAATTAGCTATCCCTTTTGAGTGTGTACCGCCTGTATGCGATGAAACACCGCTAGTCGGTGAATCAGCTAAGCAATTGGTGGTTCGGTTAGCTAAACTTAAAGCCCAATCATTAGCGACGCAGTTTGCTGATAGTTTAATTATTGGCTCTGATCAAGTTGGTGTGTTAGACGGTAATATTGTTTGCAAACCACATACAATTGATAATGCCCGTAAACAGCTTCGACAAAGCAGCGGTAAAGCTTTCTATTTTTATACTGGTATGACAGTAATTAATACCAAAACACAACAACAAACCACTATTTGCGAACCATTTAAGGTGACTTTTCGGCATTTAACTGATTCAGAAATTGATGCTTACATTAGCAAAGAGAAGCCACTACAATGTGCTGGTAGTTTTAAATGTGATGAACTGGGCATCACCCTGTTTGATAAACTTGAAGGTGATGATATTAATTCATTAGTTGGGTTGCCATTATTAAAACTCAATAAAATTATGATCGACATGGGTTGTAATCCACTTTTAATATAATAATTTAGTTAATAAATAGACCCATTAGTCAATAAATCGTCCTGCTGACATTTTCATGATTTTTTGGCTATAACAAGCAACATCATGATCATGAGTGACAATTAATAATGCTGTACCTTGTTGATGAATTTCAGACAGTAGTTGCATGATTTCAGCTGCGCTTTCTTCATCAAGATCACTGGTTGGCTCATCAGCAATAATCATTTGTGGTTTACAAATCAGTGCTCGCAATATCGCAATACGGCGCATTTCACCTCCAGACATATTAGCTGGGTATGCATCTTGCAAATGGCTTATTTTGGCTTTTTCAAGCAACCTATTAGCTTCATTTAAGGGATTTTGGTTTTCTCGCTTGGTTAAATAAAAAGGCAGACGAATATTATCAATTGCTGTTAAATTAGGTAGTAAACTGCTACCTTGAGGAATATAACCAATATGCTGATTACGAAAGGCAGATACTTGCTGATCATTATGATCAAACAAATTTGTATTATTAATAGTGATTTTTCCTTGCGTTGGTGTAAGTAAACCAGCAATCATATTTAGCAAAGTCGTTTTACCACTGCCTGATTTACCCATAATGCATATAAAGTCATCTTTTGCCATTGAAAAACTAACATTATTCACAGCTGAAAAGGTTTGTTGCCCTCTTGTGTAATCTTTACGTAGGTTTTTAACATTCAGTAACATTATTCGCCCTCTCTAAGGGTACTATAAGTATCAAATTTAGTCATAGATAAGGCACTATAGATACTTGATAAAGGTCCTATAATTAGCGTAAGAATAAAAACAACAATTGCATATAATAATGCATCAAATAGTGAGATATTTACACACGGCAAACCAATAGATTGGCAGATTAATAAACTAAATGCATAAAGTAATACCGAGGCGATAACAATGCCACTAACTCCGCCTAATCCACTAATTATTAAAGATTCACGAAGCAACATTTTAACTAAATCACGCCGTGACGCGCCTAATACCCGTAATAAGCTAATTTCACGCTTGCGTTCATTTAATGTTGAAGAAAAGATAACAAAGATCACAATAATGGCTAAAACCCAAAAAATAGCTGATAGGCTATATACAATGGTTGAAAAGCTAGTTAACCATTTAGATATATTACTTAGCATACCTTTGGTCATAATAAAATCAATATTATAGTCAATAGCGTATCTGGGCATAATTTGATTAACAATATCTTTAGGTTGATAATCTGAATTGACCTTAATAAAAATCGATGAGGCATAATCAGTAAAATGGTCAACATCTCCTTCAATTAATTTTGCATTTTTCATTAATGATTGTGCTGCTGGCATAGTCATAAAGACAGAGGTATCAAATCCCATCCCTGTGCTATCCATTTTAGCAATAATTTTAAAAGGATGATTAAAAAATAAGATTTCATCGCCCACATCAGAACTAATTTTAGAACCAACAACGACTTGATTATCAGTAAGTGGCTCTGAAAGTTGTGATTGTAACCAAGGCTTAATTATAAAATCAGTATGCTGTTCAAAACCAATTAATTGGACTTTAGACGAACAACATCCTGCATTTAATGAAGCAATAAATAGCTGAGGTGAAATGGCCTCAATACCTTTGATACCTTTTATTTTATCAATCAAATCTACTTTTAAATAAAAAGTACTCGGTTCACCACGCAATAAGGCAACCTCCATATTTTTTTCGTAACCATTAGGCACAATAAGAATATCTGCACCTAACCTGTTAGCCATGCCTGAAATACCAAGGCTGAGATTTTTCATCAGTATACTTCCACCAAACAGCGTTGCCGAAAAAAGCGTAATGATGATAATCAAACAGCAACTTCTAAATGGTCGCCGCTGAATATTTCGCCATGCTAAATTTGCCATGGTAATCGGTTTTTCGTGCATATTGACTTTCCTGCTTGTTGGATTTGAATATTATCTTTACCTATATCAGGTAAAGATAAATATGGTATTTGTTTGCTAACAAAGGCTATCGATTTTTTGTTTTTTTATTTAAATAATAAATATTAACTGCTGAGGCAATAAATAATAAACCCGATAATAATACTAAGGCAGGCTTAGAGCCCATATTGCACCGCATCATTTCGTTAGAACAAACGCCAATTAGGATCGTTGGAATTGCAGCGGCTAACAACGATATGCAAGCTGTCGCCATACTTAACCCTATTCTCACAAAAGCCGTACGACTAATCAGCAGTAATGCTCCGACGGCTATTACTAAACAACCAATGCCAATTTCAGCCCTTGCTGTCCAAAAACATTTCATAATTTTTCCTGTACTAGCGTGCATATGTCCACTATGTGCACGCTCACCACTAACACCGTTCATTGTATTACTCATACTATGGCCCATAGTGTCAACAGGTGTTACAACAGACTCTGGCGGTGGACAAACTGGCAATATATATAATGGAAATAAGATAATTAATACGCCAATAATAATAAAGGTACTTGATGAAATAAGACGGTTTTTCATATACGACAACCTTTTGTTGGTTAGTTGTTAATTACACGCGCGACTTTGCCGTGCTCTAGTACTACGGTGGTTTGTGCATGTTTTGACACTTCTAGTGAGTGAGTAACCACAATGATTGTACTGCCTTCTTCGTGCAGTTGATGCAGTAAATTCATGACCATCGCTTCATTGCTTTCATCTAAATTACCTGTTGGTTCATCGGCTAGAATTAATTTTGGATAATTAATCAATGCTCTAGCAATACAAACACGTTGTTGTTCGCCACCTGATAACTGCCTTGGTAAGTGTTTAGCACGAGCTGCAAGCCCAACACGTTCAAGCGCTTGCATGGCTTCTTTTTCGTCGACCATACTATGATAATACTGAGCAAGCATGACATTTTCGAGTGCGGTTAAATACGATACTAGGTGAAATTGTTGAAAGATTAGACCTATTTTGTCTCGACGTATTTCAGTTAATTGTGACAAAGAAAGCTGAGTAATATCTTGCCCGTCTAAAATAACCGAACCAAGTGAAGGTTTATCCATACAACCAATGATATTCATCAAAGTTGTTTTACCGCTACCAGAAGGTCCCATAATTGATAGCCATTTACCTTCTTCAACTGTTAAATTTACTTCAGACAGTGCATGTAGTGAACCATAAATTTTAGACACATTATTTACTTCGAGTATATTCATACTTTATATCCTATTCGCCACGTAAAACTAACGCAGGTTCGACTTGTAGTGCTCGTTTTACTGGAATTAAACACGCAATTACCGTAACTATCACTGAGATAATAACTGTGGTTGGAATCAGATAAAACTCAATAATAATTGAACGGCCAAACACATTGGTACTAATGATTTGTGCAAAAATAAGCCCGCAAATTGCACCAATAATGCCACCAAGGATACCTAAAACGATCCCTTCAGCTAAAAATTCTTTGGCGATACTTTGGTTATTAGCTCCAATTGCCTTTTTAAGCCCAATTTCTTTACGACGCTCCATTACCACTGTCATCATTGTTGTGGCCACGCAAATCATCGTTAGTACTAATACCACAAAAGTGACTAAATAAAGTAATGAGGACAATTTGCCAAGTACCGATGTTTCAGATTTTGTCACCCATTTGATCAAATGCGGTGTTATTGTAGTGGATTGTTGCTTGATATTTTCAATATACTGCTTTAACTCAGCTTCAGTCGCCGTAATGCTTACTTCAACCACTTCGGCTTGTTCATTTTCTTCTAATAGTTGTTGTAAATCATGTAAATCAATAAAAATAAAACCATCTTCGGTTCGTCCTGTTTTAACAATGCCAGTTATTTTTAGATCCTCATCAAAACGTGAATTTTGCTTAGATTTACCTGAAATTGGCATAGTACCACCAACGCTTAAGTTAGCAAAATTAGCAATATCAATACCAATCATTATTTCATGTGGGTTTTGTGGCAATGCGCCTTCAATGTGCCAATAAGGGCTAGTTTTTGTTACTTGTTTAAAGTCAGTGCCCACAATAGTATAAGGATGCTGATTACTGCGAATTGACGCATAACGAAACGGGGTTACGCCGAGTAATTTATCTTTCGGTAAAAAACTCACTGCGTTATTAACATCCGTCATTGCTACCGTTGGCTGGTTATTAGCAGGTAACAATAGAAGATTAGCACCATAGGAACGGAACTCTTGTCCCATTTGCCTTGGGATATCATAACAAAGTGTGATCATACCAAGAAGCACTGTTGCACCAATAGCAACGCCAAGCAAGGCAATGGCAATGCGAGAACGGCGTCGGATAAGTGAACTTAACACGGTTTTAATTATAAAGCGCCTATTTTTATTGATCATGAGACTTACCTTTCACCTTATCGACCATGTAGCACATCAGTTGGACGCAAAAACATCATAATACGTAATGCAGGTAAACTACCTAAAAAAGTAATTAAGACCACCATAATTAGGGCTAAAGGAATAATTATCATCTTAGGCTCAACAAAAGAACCAAACACTGTATGACCAATAATTTGCGCAAAACCAAAACCAATAAAGTAACCAAAAAATCCACCAAGTAAGGCAATAATAAAGATTTCAGTTAATATTAGCATTGCAACAGCTGTATTAGTTGCACCAAGCGCTTTTAATAGACCAATTTCGGTACTGCGCTCTATAACGTTAGCAGTAACCAAATTCGAAATAGCAAGCGCCGAACAAATCAATGATAAGATAGTTAGTAATAACATTAGTAATTGTGTTTTTTGTAAAATGGATCCTTCTGACTCAGCAACTTGCATAATAGCTTTCACACGCACATCGGGCATTAACTCTTCTAGCTGGTATGCAATTGAGCTAATATAAGCAGTGCAATACCATGTATCCCATTCTGTTCTAGATAAACTGTTTGGATCTTGCGCTGCTTTACGAGCTAATTCGTTTTCTGGAGTGGTTAATGCACTAACCTCAACACGTTCAACCAGTCCTGATTTATCTGCAATATTTTGAGCAACAGGCAATGATACATAGATCCGCGTATCTTCAGCACCACCACTATGAAAAATATTATTAATAGTTAATGTAAACTTTTTGTTTGTTTTCGTTGAAATTATATCTATCGTATCGCCTAGCTTTAGATTCCACTGTTTGGCTACAGATTCACCCACCATAGCTCCTTGCAAATTATCATCGGTCATGGTGTTTCCTTCAATTGTCCACCATGATTTCATAGCTAACATACCGGTATTAACTTGATCTCCTGTTGGAATATTAAGTTGTTTATTGAACCAAGTACCAACAACTGTAATCGGTTTATCGTTAAAGGTGGCTTGCGTCGTTAGGAAAGGGGCAAAATCAACAATATTATAAGCCCAAAAGATCATCTTGATTTTGACTAAATCATCTTGCTTAATATACTGTATCGCCTGCTGTTTATCGTTATTATCCAGTTGATACATTTCGCTAATTACTGCACTACCACGAGGAACTATATTTAGATTAGCACCATAAGCTTTTAGCTCTTGATTAACTTTACCCCCCACATCAAACATTACGTTTAACATAGCAGTAGCAAGCGAAACACCCAATGCAACCGTTAAGGCAATAAGAAAAAGTTTCTTTTTTTGGCGAATTAAAACACTTAATAACATTCTACAAAACATACAATATTCCTTTTAATACGCTTTTATTTGAAACGGCTTTTCTCTGCTTCAAGGTTAGCTGGACGAATCACCATATTGCCGTTAATAATTTCGTATTTAAGTGGAACTGGGTTACATCCTCCTGAAAATCCAATCGTTGCAATGTTCATTACTACATCGCACAAAATACAAACAACTTGATCACCGCGTTGGTAGTAACCACTTGCACCACAAATATCACAAGCATCAAAACCTACACCATAAGCATTATCGCTTTTTTTAATAATAATAAAGCGAACTAAAGTTCCATCTGTTGCTTGATAACCATAACGATGCAAATTACCGTCGTTCACTTTATCGAGAGGGATAACAATTAAGCCATCAGCATTAGGCGATATAGGCTCTGCCGGTGTAAGTTCTACGCCTTTTTCAAAAATGTAACGTGCGCGCGTCACAGTATATGCGGTTATTGCTGTACCAGCCACAATCATTAGGGCAGATCTTCTATCGCTACGTAATTGCGCTTTAAGTTTACGAATTTGAGCAGGGTTATTACCCATTAACGAAGTTGTTTTTGATTTGATATACAAAACAATGGCTAAACAAAGCACTATTGCCATGAAAATAAAAATAAAGAAATTAACATGACCAAGAATAAAAATAACCAACTCCATCATCCATGGTTGGGATGAAATAAAACGCCTAACAATTAAAATTTGTAAAATATTAATACTATTTTGAATAGTGAAAATAATAATTGACAGTGAAGTAATAGCAAAAATAAATTTTGTCGATAATCGTCCACATATACGGAAAGTAAATAGCCCAGTTAACAAGATTATAAGTAAAGCAAATCCATAACCAACCCATTTAAGCAAGTAATCATTATTAAAAATAGAGTCCATTCCAACAGAAAACTCGAATGGATAGAGCATTAAATTAGGTAAAGACTGTGCGCTTATCAAGCTAATACTGAGCACAAATAACATTGTAAAAAAGAATTTACCAGTTCGATTATGGGTGGATTTTTGCAAGCAAATAGCAACAATCAGCGGTATAGCAATAATAACCCAAGGTATGATCACGCCAAGATCATAATATTCACGAACAGCAAACCCTGTGTTGCGTTTTAAAATGGCATAAATCAATGCAGCAATAAAGCCCAATACAAAACCAAACAAAATAATTTTTTTAATATGATGAGGCGTGGATCTTATAATTGCAGCGCTCAGTAGTGCCATCATCATTGCAGGAACGAAAGTATTATCGGTAATATTGATAAGGTATTGAAGCATATTCATTGCCTAACTATTGCAAATATTATTGGTGAGCATAATGCTCACCAATAACTGATTATTAATTATTTAATATAATTAGTTATTTTAAAATCATTACCATGCGCGTGGAATGTAATCAAAGTCCCAAGAGACTTCGATAGGTTTGCTCCAAAATCGTCCTTCCACACCTGTTTCTTTATCAACATGTAGTAAATAACCTTGTTTTTCTGGATTTTCAATCATAAATGTTACTTTATATTTACCAGCACCATCTAGTTTTATATTATTACCATAGTGAGGACCATCAGATGCATTCATTGGCATAAAGTTACCTTCAATCACTTTATCACTGCCTTGCTTTTGAATTTTATATTTTACAGTTAAGTAAGGAACAAAATCACCTACACCATAACCTAAGTTATTACCTTCTGCAGCTGAAATATCAGCTTCAATGTGCATGTCTGATTTTGAGGCTGGTAAACCACCCATACCAGCGGGTTCCATATCAACAGGTTGGAAATAAACAGCACCAATGTGTAATGGCCCCACGGTTACTTCATCACCAATTGGAAACTCTTCAAATCCTTTTTGTTCGCCTGGTGCCGGTGCTGCTGCGTGAACAAATGAAGATAAGGCAAGTATTGAAGCAATACCTGCTGATAAAACTAACTTTTTCATTGAAAACTCCTTCTTTTACTTTTTGAAAATTTATTACTTTTATTTTTTGGCATTAACACATCTCAGTTTTTAAATCCGCATTTATGCAATTTTAAACAAGTAGGCAATATTAATAATTATTGCTTTTTACAACTATGTTTAGCTTTGTAATACATGACAGAAACTACCACAATAAATACCATAATTATTTGTGGAACTAATGTCTCGACCGTTGGGTAAATACCTAAAACTTCGACAGAATGTATAAAATCAACAGAGGTAACTGGAATCATATCTGCCTCTTGTAATTCTTTTACTCCACCACCGGCAAAAGCTATTGCCATGATATACATTAAAATACTAGTACCAATAAAGAATGGGCGAATTGGTAATTTCATGGTACCAAAACGAATAACGACAAAAATAATCGCAAGAATTATCGTTCCAATAGCTAGTCCATACCAAACCATATCCATGTGTTCTTTAGCTTCAACTAGCATTGCTTGGTAAAACAAGATCGTTTCAGCTCCTTCACGAAAAACAGCTAAAAAGGCAGCAAAACCTAAGGCAAAGCGACTACCTGATGACACTGCAATTTGTACTTTTTCTTCAACATAGCTTTTCCAAGCCTCAGCTTCTGCCTTTGAAAACATCCAATTACTAATAAAAAATAGTACGACTGTTGCAAGGAGCATAGCAATTCCTTCCATGATTTCTTGATTTGCCCCGCTAATATCAAACACAATATGAAGAGCAATTGCCACTAAAATACTGGCAAAAATAGCTACAAGTGAGCTCATATAAACTACTTTTACCATGGCAAGATGTCCAGAACGAACCAAATAAGCTGAAATTGCCGCAATCACTAAAATCGCTTCCAGTCCTTCCCTAAAAATGATAATAAACGAAGCTAACAGAATGCTCCAACCGCTCTCTTGCTTACCATCTAGTTCGTTAGCATCTTCATGTAACATTTTTAAAATAGTATCAATTTCATTTCTAACGACTTTGTTCGACGCACCATCTGTCATTAAGCGCTTAATTTTGGCAAATTGATATTCGGTATCGGTTCCCCGTTTACCCGAAATATAAGACATAACCGCACGCTCAACCCCATGCTTTTCATAAAAGCCAAAATAAGCATTATTAACTCGAGCTTTAGCACGTTCAACATCTTTCATAAAATAGATATCATAAGCATCATTTAAGATGGTGTCCATTTCGTCAACAATAGCATTCCAACTTTCATACTTTTTTTCGGCAGCATAAGATGATGGAACCAAAGCCATTAAACTTCCAATAAGGAGCAAAGCAAGTGTTAAAAATCTCTCCACACTTTATACCTTCTTATTTTCCTATTATAAACATAGCAAGCGGTTTATCGCCTTCAGATAATTGTAATTCTTGGCGTATAGCTGCTGGTTTTATAGAATGGATATAACGAGCATTTAATTTTAAAGCTGCAGCAGCTAAATAGATATCTTGACTCATTGCACCTACAGCAGTATAACTAAAATTATTAATTTGCTCAGGTTTTACATCTTTAAATGCACTTTCTTCTGCAACAAAAACCAGTGAATAAGCCGCGCGCTTAATAAAAGCTTGTAGACCAATATTGGCACGAATGTCTTTTTTATTAATTTCTTTTAAATAGTGTCCTTCCCATTCATACAAATAAGAACCCTTTTCACTAGCTACATAAATTCGTACGTAAGGTGGTTTTCCTTTAAACATTGGGACTGTCCACCCCTTATCCCCACGATTTAAACCACTCGCAGCCCAAAGCACAGTTGAGAGTTCATTATCTGAAACTTGACCCATAGGAAAACCAGCACCAGAGGTTGATCCCCGATTTTTTAAACTTTCAAATAAACTCATTCCCCCACTAGTCTGAGGTGTTGGTAATCTAATATCAGCATAACAAAAAGACATTAAGAATATTGATGAGAATAAAGCAACAACTAAG
This sequence comes from Gilliamella sp. wkB18, assembly GCF_001690875.1. NCBI lineage: Bacteria > Pseudomonadati > Pseudomonadota > Gammaproteobacteria > Orbales > Orbaceae > Gilliamella > Gilliamella sp. wkB18. The sequence goes on along the minus strand of NZ_LZHM01000076.1, from coordinate 38,700 downwards.
TTACGAATAATGTACGGCATAGCAACCTCTGACATTTTTGTAATTATTTAGTGCAAGCATCTTATTGCTAATAATAATAATTATCAATATAAACAATCATATTTATTACCAATAATCGCATAAAAATCATTTAATATCACACAGTTACATATAAAATTTGTTTTGTTAATTTTTCTAAAAAATTAAAATTTTAATCATATAATTACATATATATTTAACAACATGTAGTTAAAGGCAATAATGGTAACAACCCTAAAATTGTTATAGATTACAAAAGTAATTATATTAAAATTATTATCATTACTTGAAGTAAGTTTGCTATTTTCGTAAAATAAACAAAATTTTATTTTTATCTGATTATGCAACTCCATTTAGTCGTTAATACATTCGGTTCCGATTTACAACGTCGTTATGGCGAAAAAATCTATAAACTTACTCTGCACGGTGGATTTAGCTGTCCCAATCGAGATGGTACTATTGGTCAAGGTGGTTGTACCTTTTGTAATGTTGCCTCAATCATTGATGAATCTATTCAGGTTAAATCAATTTCTGAACAATTAACCTCACAAGCCAAACAGATGAAAAAGTCTAAACGATACCTTGCTTATTTTCAGGCTTATACAAGCACCTACGCTGAGGTTGAAATTCTAAAAAATATGTACGAAGAAGCCCTGAATAGTGCAGATATTGTTGGGCTTTGTGTTGGTACTCGTCCTGATTGTGTTCCTGATGAAGCACTTGATTTGCTTGCGCATTATCAATCCAATGGCTATGAAGTTTGGTTAGAACTCGGTTTGCAAACTGCTCATAACAAAACCTTGCACGATATTAACCGAGGGCATACTTTTGATGATTATTATCAAACCGTTCAAAAAGCACGTAAGCTTGGCATTAAGGTCTGTACTCACTTAATTATTGGTTTACCCAAAGAAACCAAACAGGATAATTTTATAACCCTTGAGCGTGTGCTTGAAAGTGGCGTGGATGGTTTGAAACTGCATCCTTTACATATTGTTGAAGGCAGTATTATGGCAAAATCTTGGCGAGCCGGGCGGATTGCTGTATTGTCATTAGATGAATATGTCGATATTGCTGGCGATATCATTCGCCAAACTCCAGCTAATATTTTGTATCATCGCGTATCAGCTAATGCCAGAAAACCAACTTTACTTGCCCCTGATTGGTGTGAAAACCATTGGCAATCGATGAATGCCGTTGATCACAATTTACGCCAGTTTGGTGCTCAAGGTAGTGCTATTGGCGATAGTTATTGTTTTAAATTGTAGTAACTTATAGAATAAACTGTATTTTTATATTTAATTTATTAAAGATAATAGTATGGTTCATTAAAGCTTAATTTAATTTTATGTGATTTTTTTTGTTCAATAAACGAAGTGGAAGTAAAATAATCATTTCCGCTACGTTGTATAATTAATCCTAAAATAATACTGTTAAGAAATATAAATAATCCTAATGGCAAAGAAATAAGTGCCCAGAAATCTTCAAATGATGAAATAACATGGAAAAACGCATTAACTTCCAAAAGAATTAATACGGCCCCTATTAATAGCCTTTTAACGTTATAATACCTATATGCTATAGATGCACTAATATTTTTTAAGGAATATTTTGTTTTTTATAACCTAACAGGGTGATATTTATTTCATCAACTTTAACAACATGATTGTCAATTCCAATTTTAGATTTCATTCAAGGTAAAAGTAGAAATTGTTTAAATTGATATACTATTATTTTCTTCTACACTTTCATTTTAACTTATTAATAAACAATAATATTGATATCTATTTTTAACTGGATATTTAAAAAATCAAGCTATCATGTAGCCTTTATTTAGGCGACTATATAATTATCTGTGCAAAAATTTGTATTGAATAATGACCTTGCTTAAGACAAGTTTTATTTCCTAATCGCTTGATGAAAGCAAATAATGAGCTCTGATAAGATCATAAATAATTATGACTTATAAAAAACAAACAAAAAATCTATTTTGCACCTTACTTATCGACAAGTATATAATACTCCTTTCAAACTTGAGGCAATCTGCATGCAATTGGCTTTTTGTATTTATAAATATTTCCAGTTTGGTGGTTTGCAACGTGATTTTTTGCAAATAGCCAAAGCTTGTCAAAATCTAGGACATAATGTTCGTGTTTATGTTATGGATTGGCAAGGCGATGTACCTTGTGGGTTTGACATTATTTTGGTATCTAAAAAGGGCTTATCCAACCATAGTCGTAATCAATCTTATTACCATTGGGTGAAGGCTCATTTACAAGCAAATCCAGTTGATTGTGTGGTTGGTTTTAATAAAATGCCTGATTTGGATGTTTATTTTGCTGGCGATACTTGTTATGCCGAAAAGGTTTCACACAAAGGCTTTTTGTATAAATTGTCAAAACGCTGTAAGCACTATTTAGCTTTTGAAAATGCGGTATTTAATCAACAAAGCCAAACCAAAGTTATGGTACTAACAAAACAGCAAATCAGTGACTTTGAGCGTTATTACCATACTGATCCATCACGCTTTTACCTATTACCACCTGGTATTGCGAAAGATCGCCAATATCATTCTCAATCAAGTGCTAAAGGTAAACAATTTAGACTGGCAAATCAAATTGATGAGAATAATTTTGTTGTTGTGCAAATTGGATCAGATTTTAAGCGTAAGGGAGTAGATCGATCTTTAACCGCCATTGCTGCACTACCTTGCGATTTAAAACAAAAAGTGACTTTTTTAGTTGTGGGGCAGGATAACCCTGAGGCTTATCAAAAACTAGCTAAGCAACTCGGCATTGAGCATCAAGTACGTTTTTTTGCAGGTCGTAATGATATCCCTGATTTTTTGTTTGCGGCAGATTTGCTATTGCATCCAGCAAGACAAGAAGCAGCCGGTATGGTGCTTATTGAAGGGTTAGCCGCTGGGGTGCCTGTGATTGTGTCAAGCATTTCAGGCTATGCTTATCATATTGATGATGCCAATGCTGGTGTTGTGCTTGATGAGCCTTTTGCACAATCAGCGTTAAACGAGACCGTGAAAAATGCCATAACAAATCACGATCAGTTATTAACATGGCATTACAATGCAATACATTATGGTAAAACGGCTGATTTATACCACTTAGCAGAGCGTGCTGCAAAGATTATTTTAGGTTGTGATAATCATGAATGAAATTAAGCTAAAATCACCTTTTGAGCAATTATGGGCTGGTAAAGATCCATTTGCAGAAGTTGAGTTAATATCGGGGAAAATTTATCGTGCAGTAAAACAACGTAAAACGTTGAATTTTGAGCTTGATGATGAATCGTATTTTATTAAAATTCATCGTGGTACAACTGTTAAAGAGATTGTTAAAAATCTCATTTCGTTACGTTTACCTGTTTTAGATGCCAAACAGGAGTGGGATGCGATTGAGCGTTTGGAGCAAGTTGGTGTTAATACGATGGATGGGCGAGCATTTGGTCGTAAAGGGATAAATCCGCTGACTCGTCATTCATTTATTGTGACAAAAGATCTTAATCCGACAATTAGTTTAGAAGATTTGACTAAATCGTGGTTAACTAACCCTCCTAGCTATCATATGAAGCGTTCTTTAGTCATTTATTTGGCAAAAATGGTTGCTCAAATGCATGCTGCTGGAGTTAATCATCGTGATTGTTATTTATGCCATTTTTTGCTTGATATTCCGCTTTTTGAAAATCATCAGCAAATAAAATTATCTGTAATTGATTTACACCGTGCTCAGATCCGTAAAACAGTTCCTGTTCGTTGGCGTGATAAAGATTTAATCGGGCTTTATTTTTCAACCATGAATATTGGGTTAACCGATCGTGATATTTGGCGTTTTTTGAAAGTGTATTTTAATCAGCCTTTAAAAACAATTTTGCGCAATGAATCTAAGCTAATCGCTAGCATGCATCGAAAAGTTGAACGAATTCGTAAAAGGACAGAAAAGTATCATCTTTAACAATAAGGATACACTATGTTTATTGAACAAATTGATATTTCCGGATTTAAAGGTATTAGTCAACTATCTTTAAAATTAAATGCAAGTTCTAGCGTACTAATGGGTGAAAATCGTTGGGGGCGGTCAAGTTTAATCAGCGCTTTGCAATTGTTATCACTGGATAACATTTTTTATCAATTTGTCGATTCTGATTTTTATCATGACCGATACCAATGTTATGGCGATAATATTATTATTAAAATCACTTATTGCCAATCGCATTTACATGAATTAAATAATCAAGATTATCAGCCATTAAGCTCGGTTTCGTATCAATCACACCAAGATAATCTGCATCGAATTACTTATCAAATTTCTGCTAATAAACAAGATAACCAAATAATAACACAACATAAATTGCTTAATGCACAAGGCAACCCTTTTAATATAGAAAACGAAAAATTATTAATTGCAACATTAATCAAACTAAATCCAGTAATGACACTTAAAAACGCAATTAATCCTGAGCAATTAACGGTTACTAACGAACCATTATCCGAATACTACATTAGCCAACTTTCAAACCAACTAAAAGCCCATTCAGCCGAATTAACCCAAGATGAATTAGCTCGAGGCCTACAAGCCGCACGATCATTAATAGAGTATTATTTTGTTGATCAAGCGCACCGCAATCATTACAAACAAAAAAATGCCAAAAGTACACCAAGAACAGAAGATTGGAATGTTTTGGAACAAATTAATGACGTCTTGGATAATCTTGATAATGATTATTTACGAACTGTATTTTTAGGCATTTTTGGCTCTATTATTGGTGCTAAAGGAAATTATTCACTTTCACCAAGTTCAATGCCTATTTTAATTTTAGAAGAGCCTGAAAGTTTGTTACATCCGATCATTTTATCCGTTGCATTTCGCTTACTAAAAAACTTTCCTACACAAAAAATTATCACGTCTAACTCAAGTGATTTGGTATCATTATTTTCATTAGAAAACCTTTATCGCTTAATTCGTCTGCCAGATGAAATTATTGCCAAATACATTGAACCTCATTCATTAAGCGTTAGTGATAGTCGTCGTATTGCGTTTCATATTCTTTATCGCCGATCAAATGCCTTATTTGCACGATGTTGGTTGTTAGTCGAAGGCGAAACCGAAGTGTGGTTATTACGTGAACTAGCAGAACAAAGTGGTTATCATCTGAGTTCAGAGGGAGTTCAGCTTATTGAGTTTGCTCAGTGTGGTTTAAAGCCGCTTATAAAATATGCCAATAAAATGGGAATTCATTGGTATGTAATTGCCGATGGGGATATGGCGGGTAAAAAATATGCCGATACAGTAAAATCATTATGTGGTGAAGATAAAAATCCTAATGATTACTTAACAGTTTTACCTGCGCGAGACATTGAAAATTTCTTATTTAAACATGGTTTTAGCCATGTCTATAAACTCGCCGCTTATAATACAACACAACATATTGATCTGCCTGTACATCAAATTATTCAAAAAGCAATCCACAAAAGTTCTAAACCCGATTTAGCCATTGCAGTTTGTGACGATGCAAAATCACGAGGCATAAACGCAATACCGCGTTTGCTAATGGATACTTTTTCGAGAATTATTAGTTCATCTAAAGGGTTAGTTTAGATAATTACATTTTGAAAAATATTTAAAATAGCTATCAAGAAGATAAAACTATTCCGCCAATATAAATCGGCGGAATAAAATAAAAATTAATTCTATTTGGAGATTCGTTTATATTTAGCACGTTTAGGCTCTAATGCTTCAGCACCCAATGTGCGCTTTTTCCATTCTTCGTATTCGGTAAAGTTACCTTCAAAGAATTCAACATGTCCTTCGTCTTGATAATCCAAAATATGTGTCGCAATACGATCTAAGAACCAACGGTCATGCGAAATAACTAATGCACAACCTGGAAACTCTAATAATGCATTTTCAAGTGCGCGTAGCGTTTCAACATCTAAATCATTGGTTGGTTCATCAAGTAGTAATACATTACCTCCCACTTGCAATAATTTAGCTAAATGTACACGTCCACGTTCACCCCCTGAAAGTTCACCTACACGCTTTTGCTGATCAACGCCTTTAAAATTAAAACGACCAACATAAGCACGACTTGGTATTTCAAAATTGCCAATACGCATAATATCTTGACCGTTTGAGATTTCGTCCCAAACTGTTTTTTTGTCGTCCATACTGTCACGGAACTGATCAACTGATGCTAGTTGCACTGTTTCACCCAAAGTAATTGTACCTGAATCAGGTTGTTCTTTGCCTGATAGCATTCTAAATAGTGTTGATTTCCCCGCTCCATTTGGACCAATAATACCAACAATTGCTCCTTTAGGAATACTAAAAGATAAGTTATCAATCAACATACGATCGCCATACGATTTAGTTAAATTGCTTACTTCAATCACTTTATCGCCTAAACGTTGTCCAGCTGGAATAAAGAGCTCGTTAGTTTCGTTACGTTTTTGATAATCGTTACTGTTGAGTTCTTCAAAGCGAGCTAGGCGTGCTTTGCTTTTTGCTTGGCGCCCTTTCGGATTTTGTCGTACCCACTCAAGTTCTTTTTCAATCGATTTGCGACGAGCCGATTCGGTTGATGCTTCTTGCGCTAGGCGCTGATCTTTCTGTTCAAGCCAAGATGAGTAGTTGCCTTCCCATGGAATGCCTTCACCACGGTCAAGTTCTAAAATCCAACCAGCAACGTTGTCTAGAAAGTAGCGATCGTGAGTTACTGCAACAACCGTACCTTCGTAGTCATGTAAGAATCGTTCTAACCATGCTACCGATTCCGCATCTAAATGGTTGGTCGGTTCATCCATTAATAACATATCAGGTTTTTCAAGTAATAATTGACAAATTGCTACTCGACGGCGTTCACCACCTGATAAATTTTCAATTTTCGCATCCCAATCAGGTAAACGCAGTGCATCAGCGGCTCGTTCTAATTGGTTATCTAAATTATGCGCATCTTGTGCTTGAATAATGGCTTCAAGCTCTGCTTGTTCTTTGGCTAATTTATCAAAATCCGCATCAGGATCGGCATAAGCGGCATACACTTCATCTAACCGAGCTAACGCTTTTTTAGCATCACTAACCGCTTGCTCAATGGCTTCACGTACAGTTTGTTTAGGATCTAATTTCGGTTCTTGGGGTAAATAACCAATTTTAATATCCGGTTGTGGGCGTGCTTCGCCTTCAATTTCAGTATCAACTCCCGCCATAATACGAAGTAAAGTTGATTTTCCTGCACCATTCAAACCTAGCACACCAATTTTTGCACCAGGGAAAAAACTTAAAGAAATATCTTTTAAAATATAGCGTTTAGGAGGAACAATCTTCCCTACGCGATTCATGGTATAAACATATTGCGCCATAAAGCATCATCCGTTAATTTTGTTTAAAATAGCAAATCACATCAGTTGATGTGTAATTGATAGCGTATATTGTAATGATTCTGAGTATTGGGTCTAGGGTTATTTATAATAATATGAGTAATTAAATAATATTAACTGTAGATTTATATAAAATTGCTCAAATCCAATCTGAATGCATATCTTGGCTCTTTAAATATCCTTAATTTTATAAAATTGAAAAATTTAACAAAGGCTATTTATTCTATACTCAAAAATATAATGATTAATTCTTTTTTATTAATAATTTATCCCCAGAATAATGACAAGTGTTGGAGCATAAATTCAAGCAATATAAAAATTATCATCAGAAATAATATAAAGCTATTTTAAGATATCCCACCTTTACTAAGTGGGATAATTTGAAAACGTTATTCTTGTTTATAAAAACGTAAAAAGTTGCTCTTTCGGTAAGCGTGATTTTGGTCGATGGGCATTACCGTCATTTTCGGCTCGATAACCTAATGTGGCAACAACAATACTTTTAAGTCCTTTGCTTTTAAGATCTAAGATTTCATCCATTTTTTCAGAATTATATCCCTCAATGGCTGTTGAATCGATACCAATCGCTGCCGCAGCAAAAAGTAATTGTCCTAATGCAATGTACGCCTGTTTTCCTTCCCAACACTGTTGCGATTCGGGTGTTGCACTATTTAATTGGACAAAATGGCGTCTTCCTTGGTCTTGAGCCTGTTTTAATTCTGCTGTAGGTAAGCGCCCATCTTTTTCTTCTTGATTAAGCAGGTTAACTAAATGTGCTTCATCTAATGGGGTTTTGATACAAAAAACAATAGTATGTGAAGATCCAGTGACTTTAGATTGGTTAAATTCAGTAATAGCCGGTAAAATTTTATTTTTTGCAGCGTTATTATCAATAACATAAAAATGCCATGGCTGTGAGTTAACTGATGATGGGCTGTTTCTTAATACGGTTAATAATTGTTCTATTTTATCGGCTGGGATTTTTTGTGTTTCGTCATAATGTTTAGCTGTGTAGCGTTTTTCGGAAATATCCACAATGTTCATAGTTTGTCCCCATTAAGATGTAAAAATAATTTATATTATAATTAGAATTATTCCTAGCTCAACTTATTAATCTAATAGTTTCATTTTGATACTTAAGTGCTAATCAAACTGATTATATTTTTTAAAATGACGTGCAGACTATGTTAATAGGTATTCTTCTATTGAAAATTATTAATACAGGAGGAAATAATCGTTGACACAATCATCATCATTTGATAAAAATATCACCAATTTAGTTTTTCATTGAATTTATAAATAGAGATTTTTATGTTTATTAGCTATTTATTACTCGACCTCAGTTTCCTCCTCGCATCAACTTGCGCGGATAGCTTGTGTGTGGAGTAAAAAGAAGTAGTTAAATAAACAACTCAACAAATTAACAAGAACCCGCGCTAAAGTGCGGGTTTTTTGTTTTTTTAACTTGAAATACCGAGATAGCGCTAAAATATATAAAAGGAAAAACAATGAGCGATCAAGTCATTATTTTTGATACAACGTTACGCGATGGTGAACAAGCATTACAAGCAAGTTTGAGCGTTAAAGAAAAGTTACAAATAGCGCTTGCTTTGGAGCGAATGCGGGTCGATGTGATGGAAGTTGGCTTTCCTATTTCATCTCCCGGTGATTTTGAATCAGTTCAAACGATTGCTAAGACCATTAAAGATAGCTGTGTTTGTGCATTGTCTCGTTGTGTTGATAAAGATATTGATGTTGCTGCCGAAGCATTAAAAGTTGCAGATCAGTTTCGAATTCATACTTTTATGGCAACATCAACCTTACATGTTAAAGATAAATTAAAAATGACATTTGATGATGTCATTGAAAGAGCTGTGCACTGTATTAAACGTGCACGTAATTATACTAATGATGTGGAGTTTTCTTGTGAAGATGCAGGCCGTACCCCAATTGATAACTTATGTCGTATCGTTGAAGCAGCAATTAAAGCAGGGGCAAGAACGATCAATATTCCGGATACTGTCGGTTATACTGTCCCTTATCAATTTGGTGGCATTATTCGTACCCTATTTGAACGTGTCCCGAACATTGATCAAGCGATTATCTCTGTTCATTGTCATGATGACTTGGGCATGTCGGTGGCTAACTCGATTAGCGCGGTTCAAGAAGGTGCTCGGCAAATTGAAGGGGCGATGAATGGTTTAGGCGAACGTGCGGGTAATACCGCACTTGAAGAAGTTATTATGGCGATTAAAGTTCGTCAAAATATCTTAAACGTTCACACAAATATTAATCATCAAGAGATTTATCGTACCAGCCAAATTGTTAGCCAAATTACTAACATGCCAATTCCAGGTAATAAAGCAATTATTGGTAGTAACGCTTTTGCCCACTCCTCAGGAATTCATCAAGATGGGGTTTTAAAAAATCGTGAAACTTACGAAATTATGACCCCTGAATCAATCGGATTAAATCAAATCCAATTAAATTTAACCTCTCGCTCAGGACGAGCCGCCGTTAAACATCGTTTAGAAGAACTTGGTTATCACGATAAAGATTATAACTTAGATCAAGTCTATGAGGCATTTTTAGAATTAGCTGATAAAAAAGGTCAAGTATTTGATTATGATTTAGAGGCATTAATATTTATCAATCAATTAAAAGATGAAAAAGAACATTATGTTTTAGATTATTTTAATGTTCAATCAGGTTCGACGGTTGTTTCAACCGCTTCGGTTAGCTTGTTAATTGGTGATAAAAAGTATTCTGATGCTGCAACGGGTAACGGTCCTGTTGATGCTGTTTATCAAGCTATCAACCGTATTACTGACGAACCTATTTCGATTGTAAAATATCAATTAGCTTCTAAAGGACAAGGTGAAAATGCTTTAGGACAAGTTGATATTGTTGCCGAATATAAAGGTCGTAAGTTCCATGGTGTGGGGCTTGCAACTGATATTGTTCACTCATCGGCTTTGGCTTTAATTAATGTATTGAATAATGTGTATAGAGCAAATCAAGTTGCACAAGAAAAACAAAAATTACATCATGACTAAAAAATAATTTGTTTTGCGGTTTAACAGCAAAATATGAAAATTAATTTAGATTGTAAAGGAATAAAAAATGTCACAAAACTACCATATTGCAGTACTTCCCGGCGACGGTATTGGCCCTGAAGTAATGAGACAAGCCTATAAAGTATTAGATGTTATCCGCCAAAAATATCAACTTTCTATTACTACTAGTGAATATGATGTGGGTGGCGCAGCAATTGATGTTCATGGTTGCCCATTACCTAATGAAACACTTGAAGGCTGTGAAAAAGCTGACGCTATTTTATTTGGTTCAGTGGGTGGTCCTAAATGGTCTAATTTACCACCTGAAAAACAACCTGAACGTGGTGCGTTATTGCCACTACGTAAACACTTCAAATTATTTGCTAATATGCGCCCTGCTCGTTTATATCAAGGCTTAGAAGATCTTTGCCCATTACGCACCGATATTGCTGAGCGTGGATTTGATATTTTATGTATGCGAGAATTAACTGGCGGTATTTATTTTGGATTACCTAAAGGACGTGAAGGTAGTGGAGCTCAAGAAAAAGCATTTGATACTGAAGTTTATCATCGTTTTGAGATAGAACGTATCGCAAAAATGGGGTTTGAAGCCGCGCGTTTACGTCGCAAAAAAGTAACTTCAATTGATAAAGCCAACGTATTACAAACCTCAATTTTGTGGCGCGAGGTGGTCAATGAAGTAGCTAAAAACTATCCTGATATTGAGCTTGAGCATATGTATATCGATAATGCCACAATGCAACTTGTTAAAGATCCGTCTCAATTCGATGTTATTTTATGCTCAAATTTATTTGGGGATATATTATCCGATGAATGTGCCATGATAACTGGTTCAATGGGGATGTTACCTTCTGCTAGCCTTAATGAACAAGGCTTTGGCTTATATGAACCTGCTGGTGGTAGCGCACCTGACATTGCTGGCAAAAATATTGCTAATCCTGCTGCACAAATTTTGTCATTAGCCTTGTTAGTCCGTTACAGCTTTAAACGTGATGATGTTGCCTCAGCTATTGAAACAGCAGTAAATAAAGCATTAGAGCAAGGCTATCGTACTATCGATCTTGCGCAAAAAGAACAAGCCATTTCAACTGATGAAATGGGAGACATTATTTGTAAGCTTATTTAATTGAATTAGTTATGTTAAATGTGTAGTAAAGAGATACTCAAGTATGCAAAATAAACTGCTCCTTGTATCCTTTTTAATTCAATTAATTATAGTATTAATAAATAATATCAAAACTTAAAACCAATACCAGTTGTAAAAAATCATAAGGAATATGCAATGTCAAAAACACTATATCAAAAATTATATGATGCACATGTCGTTTATGAAGCTCCAAATGAAACGCCTATTTTATATATCGATCGTCATTTAGTTCATGAAGTTACTTCTCCACAGGCCTTTGATGGCTTACGTGCAATGAATCGTAAAGTTCGCCAGCCCAATAAGACTTTTGCTACTATGGATCATAACACTTCAACCCAAAGTAATGATTTAAGTGCCTGTAGCGAAATGGCTCGCATTCAATTAACCGAACTGGCAAAAAATGCCAAAGAGTTTGGAGTTTCATTATATGATTTACAAAGTCCATTACGAGGTATTGTCCATGTAGTCGGCCCTGAGCAAGGTATGACTTTACCCGGTATGACTATTGTTTGTGGTGATTCGCACACTGCAACACATGGTGCATTTGGTGCATTAGCTTTCGGTATTGGTACTTCAGAAGTTGAGCATGTATTAGCAACTCAAACCTTAAAACAAAGTCGAGCTAAAACCATGAAAATTGAAGTTAAAGGACATGTTGCTGACGGCATTACCGCTAAAGATATTATTTTAGCTATCATTGGCAAAACAACCAGTGCTGGCGGTACAGGTCATGTAGTTGAGTTTTGTGGTGATGCTATTAAATCATTATCAATGGAAGGACGCATGACGTTGTGTAATATGGCAATTGAAATGGGAGCTAAAGCTGGCATTATTGCACCAGATGAAGTGACTTTTGAGTACTTAAAAGATCGCCAATTTTCACCAAAAGGTGAAGACTTCGACAAAGCGCTTGCTTATTGGAAAACGCTAAAAACCGACAAAGATGCACATTTTGATACAGTTGTGACGTTAGAAGGAAAAGATATCGCACCACAAGTCACTTGGGGAACGAACCCTGGTCAAGTAACGTCAATTGATACAACAGTACCTAGTCCTAATGATTTTGCTGATCCTATTGAAAAACACTCTGCAGAGCGTGCATTAGCTTATATGGGATTAACCGCTGGCACCAAAATGACTGATATTAAGATCAATAAAGTGTTTATTGGTTCTTGCACAAACTCACGTATAGAAGATTTACGAGCAGCTGCGCAAATTGCTAAAGGTCGTAAAGTAGCTGAAGGTGTACAAGCATTAGTTGTACCTGGTTCAGGACCAGTGAAAGAACAAGCTGAAGCTGAAGGATTAGATAAGATTTTTATTAATGCAGGATTTGAATGGCGCTTACCAGGTTGCTCTATGTGTCTTGCAATGAACGATGATAAATTAGCACCAGGAGATCGCTGTGCATCAACCAGCAACCGTAATTTTGAAGGTCGCCAAGGACGCGATGCTAGAACACATTTAGTTAGTCCTGCTATGGCTGCAGCTGCAGCTATTACTGGCCATTTTACAGATATTCGCAAACCATTTTAAGGAGAGACTTGTCATGGCAAAATTTACAAAACATACTGGGCTAGTCGTTCCTTTGGATGCGGCTAATGTTGATACAGATGCAATCATTCCAAAACAGTTTTTACAGAAAGTAACACGTACTGGATTTGGTAAACATGCCTTTCATGAATGGCGCTTTTTAGATGATGCTGGCGAGCAGCCTAACCCTGAATTTGTCTTGAATAAACCCCGCTATAAAGGTGCCAGTATTTTATTAACACGTGAAAATTTTGGATGTGGCTCATCTCGTGAACATGCTCCATGGGCACTTGCTGATTATGGATTTAAAACCATTATTGGTTCAAGCTTTGCCGATATTTTTTATAATAACTCATTTAACAATCAATTATTGTTGGTTAATTTATCCGAAGAAGATATCGATGAGCTATTTAAAATTGTCGAGACAAATGAAGGCATTGAATTTACCATCGATTTAGTTAATGAAGTGGTCATTGCCGGCGACAAGCAATATACATTTAAAATCGATGCATTTAAACGTCATTGCTTGTTAAATGGGTTAGATAATATTGGCTTAACTTTACAACATGAAGAAGCGATTAGCGACTTTGAACATAAGATCCCTTCATTTTTAGCTTAACTTTAACTTTTGGGCGCTTATTTGCGCCCATGTTTAAAATAAGCGATATATATCCAAAAATTTAAATTCAACTTTAAAGCTGTTTACGTTGACTTGATGGTGGAATTGATAAGGCTTCACGGTATTTTGCTATGGTGCGACGTGCAATAATAATACCTTGTTCTTCAAGCATCGAAACTAATTTACTATCACTTAATGGCTTTTTAGTATTTTCTGTCGATATATATTTTTTAATTAATGCTTGGATAGCAGTAGATGAAACCTCACCGCCTGAATCATTATTAACATGACTTGAGAAAAAGAATTTAAGTTCATAAATTCCACTTGGACAATGCAGATATTTTTGAGTTGTTACACGAGAAATGGTCGATTCATGCATATCAATGGCCGTTGCAACATCAGACAAAATCATTGGCTTCATGTATTCAGCACCGTGTTCAAAAAAGGCTTGTTGATGCTCAACAATAAATTGGCTAACCTTTAATAAGGTTTCATTACGATTTTCGATACTTTTAATAAACCAATTGGCCTCTTGCAGATGAGATCTAATATATTGCCCATCACTTTCATTAGCTAATTTTACCATATCGGCGTATTGCTGATTAATGCGTAAAGCTGGTACAGTATCGCTATTTAGATACACAACCCATTTTCCTTGTACTTTTTTTACCATAACATCAGGTATGACATAGTCTGGAGAAGCAGTATTAACTAAATCACCAGGATAAGGTTGTAAATTTTTAATAAAATCAATAGCATACTTTAATTGTTCATCTGTTGTATTTAACACCTTTTTTAAGTTTCTATAATCGCGTATGGCTAATAAGTCTAAATGATTATCGATAATTTGTTTAGCTAACGGGGGAGTGTTTAAATATTGAATTTGAATAGACAAACACTCTTGCAACGATCTGGCTCCAACACCAATAGGATCAAAATTCCATATTCGTTTCAATACTGCTTCAACTTCGGCGATTTCAATTTCATCATTACCTTGCTCTTCAAGTATTTCTTCTGTTGAAACTGTTAAATAGCCTCTCTCATCTATAGCTTCAATAATAGATACTGCTATCGCCCTATCAGTATCGCTAAAGGGTGTTAGTTCAAGTTGCCATTCTAGATAATCATGTAATGTTTCGTGAGTTTCACCTTGATAGATAGGCAATTCATCATTACGATAATCTGAGTTAGTTCCAGATGGAGTTCCAGCGCTATAAATGTCATCTAAAGATGCATCCAGTGGAATATCATCAGGAATTTCTTTGCTATCTAAAGCCTCACGCGTATCAATGTGTTCTGTTTCATCATTTTGTTTAACGTTAACTTCGTCATATTGATCATCAATTTCAAGCAATGGATTGTTTTCAAGCGCAGTTTGAATTTCTTGTTGGAGTTCTAAAGTTGACAACTGTAGTAATTTAATCGCCAATTGTAATTGTGGCGTCATCGATAACTGTTGAGAAATTTTCAGTTGTAAACTTGGTTTTATCATAATCTAAATTCATTACCTAGATAAACCCTTTTAACATATTCGTTACTTAGAATATCATTTGGGGTACCTTCAGCAATTAAATGCCCTTTATTGACAATATAAGCTCGTTCACAAACATCAAGCGTTTCACGCACATTATGATCGGTAATCAAAACACCCAGCCCTCGATCTCTAAGATGTTTAATAATATGTTTTATATCTATTACTGAAATCGGATCAACTCCCGCGAAAGGCTCATCAAGTAAAATAAACTTAGGATTGGCCGCCAATGCTCGAGCAATTTCAACTCGACGTCTCTCACCACCAGATAAAGATTGCCCTATACTGTCACGAATATGAGTAATATGGAATTCTTCAAGTAATTCTTCAGCTCGATTAATTTTTTCTCTTTTATCAATATCATTGCGCGTTTCTAAAATCGCCATAATGTTATCAATAACCGAAAGCTTTCTAAAAATAGACGCTTCTTGTGGTAAATAACCAATACCTTTTTGCGCCCGTTCATGTAAAGGCAAAATGCTAATATCATGATCATCAAGATAAATCTTTCCAGCATTTAAAGTAACAATACCAACTACCATATAGAAAGTTGTGGTTTTACCTGCGCCATTTGGTCCTAATAATCCAACAATCTCACCTGAATTTACAGTTAAGCTGACATTTTCAACAACGCGTTTTTTCTTATATACTTTGACCAGATTTTCCGCTTTTAAAATTGACATTTTATTTATTCATCTCTTTAATTTGGTTTGGGATGATAGTACTTTTTACTCTTTCATTTTTGCCTGGGTGCGCAGAAATTTGTTGTTTTTTCACATCATAACTAATAAGTTGACTAGTAATGTGATTATCTTGTTGAAATAATTCAGCATTACCTTTTAATGTCACATTATTTTGCTTCACATCATAAATAATTAGAGCAGAATGCCCCGTAACAATTTTATTCTTTTCAGGGAGTATCTGTTTAAAATTAACTGGTTTGCCATAAGCAGTAATTTTTTGTTTTGATGAATCTTGCATATCCGTAATAACGACTTTATCTGCAATAATGGTTAGCCCTTCTTGCACAACATGCACATTTCCACTAAAAGTAATCATATTTTTTTCAATATCAATTTGTTGATTGTCGGCGTCAATGGTAATCGGCTTATTATCAACAAGTGTTTTTTGTTCTTGTTTTTCAGCCGGTGATTGATTGTTAAAATCAGTTGCAAAGCAACTAAATGTTACAGGCAGCAATAAAAATAGTGAAATAACGACCTTTTTTTGCGAACTCATGTTTTACTTTACCTCAGTATTATAGTATGTTTTTATATTTTCTAGAATATCGGCTGTTTTGGCTTGTAAATCTCCATTTAATCCAATTCCTGTTGAATAAAATCCGGCTCCCTTAAGTATAACTGGATCTTTTGATGTCACATGCTGTGTTGTTAAATCAACTACCGCATTATCGGTAATTACTTGATGTAATTGTGCATCGGGAATCAAATTATCCAATTGAACATCTTGATAAAGGTAAATGAGTTTATCGTTAGTTAACGTTGCTTTTTTAGCACGGATATGCCATGTTGCTACATGATCTTTATCATAAAGTGTTAAATTAGGTAAATCAAACTCTGTATTTTCCGTATCATCAAAATACCAAACATGGACAGATTCAATTTCATAAAGAATTTCGCCTGATATATCATAAACTTTTGTAATCATATCATCACTTTGATAGATCGGCGTATTAGGTAAAATTGCTGTTGGTTGTGTAGTTACATCATCATTTTTTTGATAATTATAATAGGCACCAATAATTATGATAAGAAGTAAAATATAGATTAAATTTTTTTTATTCATAACATAAGTTAATCACGCAATTAAAGTTAATTGAAATTAGGGAAAATTATTATTTTAATAAAATAAAAACTTCGATTATTCTACTTTATTTTTTATTAAATTAATATCGAACATTAAAATAATGTTAAATCGTTTTTTGGCAATAAATCAAAATTATTAACATGTGAGATGAACGAAGAACCAGGATCCCCATTTTATTAATTTGTTTATTTGTCAGCTATCATTTTGAGCAATAATCTCAACATCTCCATTAGATAAATTTCAAACATAACCAACTAAACTTAGTTTTTGGGTTTACTGATAAGTAAAAAACGAAACCCTACACCTTACATACGACCGACAACATTTATTTTAACTTTCTTAATCATTTTGTAACCTTATTTTATTATAATTCGAACATATTTATTTTAATGATAAAATACTAATTTAGATTCTAAATACGAAATATAATTTCTTACCATGGTAAATAATTTATATAAAAAATAAATACTAAATTTCTAGTTTAATTTTAAACTCATTAATAACTTTACTATTACTAAACTTTTAATTATGAACTAAATTTATTTCTCAATAAAATAAACACGAATAAATAATTAAAACGATAGAAATAAAAATGTTATTAAAATATAGAAAAAGCCTGCTCTTTATTTAGCTATTTTCAATATTAAGCTACTATACCTTTGATTCATATTCTTTTGCCAATACTAAAATTGATTAAACAAAGAAATTGGCAGAGTTATTGATGAATTTAATGGTGGAAAGCCTATTATAACGGTAACATCTATAATGTAATTGGAAGAAATATTACTAAGAACGGTTATAACTTAGGCCAAAAACATCAACATGTTGGATTTATAAAAATCTATTATTATCAGTGTGTTAATCATAAATTATTCAAAATAACTATGGACATGTTGCCATGGTAAGTAAGGTAACTGACAACGAAATTCCATACCAAATGTAAGCAGTGCAGCAACTTCGACTTTAGTACTTAAAAATGGAAAATGGATAATAGAGAATTATAGCGTTTTAGGTTATTTACGAACATATTTAATTATTCCTCCAATATTCTTTTAAATGATTGTAACAAGCTATTTTTAAAATAAATTATCTTTCTGTACAAAAAGTTATAGATTCTAACTTACCTGATCATAAAAATGATCGGTAAACTAGAATCTCAATGCTACTTATAAATAACAGAATTTATAAACGTAATAATTGGGGTTGGTTATAACATGTTTTCTTCATTAACTATACCTATAATTGAGCCATAATTAATTATATTTTTAACATTAGATTGAATATAGATCGAATTGACTAGACCATGCCAATCATTTTTAAAATTATCAGCTTTTAAACGGATATGCATATCTGATAGTAATTTTCCTTCATTATATATATCCTTTGCACTAATATTTATCATATTACCCATATTTATATAGCCATAATTAATGAACTCTGTCGCATTAATATTGATATTTTCCGATTTTATATTTCCTTCCCAATCGTTTTTAAATTTATCGCTTGTTACAATTATATTATTGTTAGCCAAAATTTCTCCATTATTATATATATTATCAGCATTTATATTTAGATCATTTGTAGCAGATATACTTTTATAGTTTTGGAACACTCCACCAATAATATCAATGTATTGCCCAATAACATCACCTTTCCAATCATTTTTAAATCGATTACTACTTATTCCTAACGAATTATTTGAGGATAATGTGCCTTGGTTATACACATCATAAGCATTGATATTTAGCTCTTTTACAGCACTGACTTCTTTATGATTATCAAATTTTCCACCTACTATAGAAATATAATCAGCTTTTATTACACCATTCCAATCATTCTTGAAATTATTACTTTTAATCGTAACATCTCTATTAGCTAATAATTGTCCATGATTATTGATATCTTGAAGGTCAATAGTTAGTTTATTAATTGCATTAAATGTACCATAATTTGTTAAATTAAAATCCCCCCCCATATCGTATTGAGTTAACCTAATGTTATTAGCCTTTAATTTGCCGTTCCAGTCATTTTTAAAGTTATTACCTTTTATTAATAAATTATTTCTTGCCAATATTTCGCCTAAATTATATTGCTCTTTATTGTCTAAATGTACTTCATCAACACCGCTGACTAATCCGTAATTTTCAAATTTATTAGTTAATAAGTTAACAAGATTAGCTTCTATTTTACCAAACCAATCGTTTAGTAAGTAATTACCAGTCATACGCAAAATCTGAGATACTTTAAGAATGTTTTCATTTTTGACTTTATTAGAATCAATATATAATTGTCGGCCTAAAATTTCACCATGACTACCATTAACAAACTCTTCAGCATCAGAAACTTTTATTATTTCACCATGTATATTTCCATCGTTGAATAATTTTTCTGTATTAAAAGTCATAAAGTCTTCAGAATAAATCGTTCCTTTTTGTTGGTTAATAATATTTTGACCATATACAGCGATATTAAATTTTGAGAATAACTTACTAAAGTTACTTAAATCATTTGTATGGATCTCTAATTTAGAGCTAGCATTAATCTCACCATAATTCTCAATAGCTTTTCCTATCAAATTAATATCAATTGAGTCAATAACGCCATACCAATCATTTTTAATTTTGCCACTTGAAATGGTTATTTTTTCTGCTGATAAGTTACCGTTATTTTCGGTCTCTGACGCAGTAATTTTAACTTCACCATTTGCTTTGA
This sequence comes from Gilliamella sp. wkB18, assembly GCF_001690875.1. Lineage (NCBI taxonomy): Bacteria > Pseudomonadati > Pseudomonadota > Gammaproteobacteria > Orbales > Orbaceae > Gilliamella > Gilliamella sp. wkB18. The sequence continues at coordinate 18,846 of NZ_LZHM01000076.1, read as the reverse complement.
TAACGCCATAATTTTTTCCTACATCACTATTAATAGCAATATTTTTTGCTGAGATTTCACCATTATGACTATTTGTAAAATCTTTACTATCAGTTGTAATAGTTTTTATTGCAGTCAATTTACCTTGATTTCCTATCCAGCTTCCTGCTTTTAAATCAAGATTTTCTTGAGCAACAACACTACCTAGGTTTTTAATTTCTTCTTTACTCGTAAAAGTAATATTTTTTTTGCTTATTGCATTACCATGGTTTTCAATACCTTTATTACTAATTAACTCCACATCTTGTACTGCATTGATATTGCCTGAATTAATTATTTTACCGTCAGCAGAAATCAAAATTGAACCAGCACTTGCTCCTAATCGACCATTATTACGCACTCCTACTCCATCTTCAGTACCAATCATTTTTATTTTACCTGCATACATACCACCTAAAGCTGAAACATCAATACCAAACTCTGGTTGATCTAGATTATTAAATCCGTGTTTCTCGATATTATTAAGTTCAGCATTTACATAACCTCTGCCTGTTACAACAGTTATTTCTTTATTTGCCCATAAATCAGCGTTAATAGTTACACTACGCGCTATAATATCTGTATAATCTTGTCCAGTATTTTTTAGACCATTACCTGTAATTTCAATATGCCCACGATCAACTTGATAACCTTTTAAATTTCCATCCTGTAATATAGGCTTACCTGTGGTTAACGTCGCTCGTTCGGCATTTATAAAGCTACAGCCATCGCAGGTTATACCCGCTGGATTAGCTATAATTACTTGTGCTTTTTGACCAGCTACTTCGATAGCCCCATTTAATTTACTAATATTCCGCGAATTAACTTCATTTAAAATAACTTTGGCACTATTTTTTAATAATGGATTACCAATAGTTGATCCAGCCAACTGAGTATTTGAATTATTAACAGAGTTATTAAGAATTACTCCGTGTTTTGACACATCAAATTGAGTATATTTATTGTGCGATACACCTCGATTATTTGGTGCTGCAATATTGATAATTGTGGTACCATTATTCAGTTGTCGAATATGAGGTTGTTGATATTGATTTGCATATGAATCGACAACAATATTGTTAGCATAACTTGATTCAACTATACTGATCATCCCTAATGTAGCATAAGACAGAAAAATCAATGGTTTTAAAGCGCATAATTTTGCTCTTTTAGTCATGTCTTCTTTGATATTATTAGTTTTTGCTTTACAACTATTGCTTGCAATTACTTGATGTGATTTAGCAATTTCCGATACAACTATAAATAATCCACGCGCTTTATTAAAAACGATTCGATAAAAACTTTTGTTCATAATTTATTTCACCTTTTATTTCTTTTCACCTAAATTTTCTAAAATAAGAGCATATTCACTTTTATTTTTAAAAAAACTTATAGTTAATATATATCCACAATTAAACAACAAAGATAACAACTAATATTACAAGCTTACCAAATACGCAATATTAGTTCCCTACTACATAAAAAAATAACATCTGCACTATATAATTCATTTATAGCTAGATAAAACTAGTCATAATTTTTAATGTTTTACTACAAGTTATTACTCTCAATTAAAGCAATCTTGCCATTAGCTTATTGAAAATCTATCTAAACTATTAAGAAAACTATATTTTAAGAGTGATGAATTCAGTTTTAAAAATTCAATTATTTCCAAATCACTATTTAATAAAAAATTTAATTATTAATATGTTATTAAATATAATTAATAACATAGTTATCTTTTATTGTGCGTATCATAATTTCTCACTGAAATCTACTATGTCAATACATCTAAAAATATCAAAAACTCATATATGTCATTTACTACAACTCGCTCATTCAATGAGCTTCTTATACTTTTAATTTTTGTAATTAATAGTAAAGAAATTTAACACTATTTAGATAATCCAACCTTGATATGATAATCATTAAAATAATATTTGGTCAAAGGTTTTATTTATAATTTTTTATTTTTATCACACTATTCATTTAATAATGGATTACTTAATTTTCCACACACAGTAGTATCCAATTTATTAATCATGCAAAGGAATATCTGCAAACATGTAGTAATAATCAACAGGTCGGTAGCCTTTTATACCTATTGTCCAACGGATTAACGTTTCCCTAATAAATACTCGGCATTACTATTTGGTATTTCTTCTATCATCTACCTCATATATAACTTCATTTTTTCTAAGGCATTTGCTATTATTTTTATATTCTCGGTTAAGTTTATATTAATTTTATTATCTATTTAACTTTATAAAAATATTAAAGAATTAAAAAAATTTTCTAATCAGATAGAAATGTAATAAGATCTATTAATTGGCAATACAGCAATAAAAAATTTAAGTAAATAGTAGGCAAATATTTTGATCTTATTAATTGATAACTATGACTCCTTTACGTTTAATATTTACGATTATCTTTGTCGAGCAGGTGTTAAGGTTGCTGTTATCAAAAATGATGAAATGACGATTGAACAGTTAAAAAAGTTAACTTTTTCTAAAATTGTTATTTCACCTGGTCCTGGAACACCCAATGATGCTGGTATATCACTTTCAGTGGTTGACACGTTTGCTCACTGTTGTCCAATTCTTGGAATTTGCTTAGGGCACCAAGCTATCGCACAACATTTTGGCTATTCGATAACTAAAGCCCCCTCTCCCATGCATGGCAAAATCGATGAAATCACTCATGATAGGCAAGGCTTATTTTTAGGACTTAAAAACCCTCTTTCTGTAGTACGTTATCACTCTTTAATTGCTTACAATAAGCTTTTGCAAAAAAATTCACCACTAATCGTCACTGCACGTAACAAACAAGGACTAATCATGGGTCTACGTCATAAAACACTACCAATTGAATCAGTTCAATTTCACCCAGAAGCCATAAAAACCGAATCAGGATTGCAAATGATGTATAACTTTGTTCACAAGTGCTATTAATATGAAAATCTATATTGATTTTGAAGGTCAGCATAAATGCTTTTGTGATCCAATAAAAATTTTAAAAGCAGATGATTATACAACTGTAAAACAACAATTAGATGAGATAGAAAAGTTTACTCAGCAAGGTTATTATGCGGTGGGCTATCTTACCTATGAATGTGCAATGGGGTTCAATAAATCAAACAGAACTAAATTTATTCATAATTCAACCAATAATGGGCTACCATTACTTTTATTTGGTATATACCAAAATTTTTCAATTACTGAATCAACAATAATAAACGATTATGATCCTTTTAAATTTGATTTAAAATGTGATACATCAATTGAAGAATATCATAAAAAAATTGACTTCATTCGTTCACAAATAGAGTTGGGTAACACCTACCAAACTAATTATACGATTCAATTCAGTACAGCCTTTAATGCAACCCCGCTTGATTACTACCATTTTTTACAAAAAAATAATCAAGCACATTATTGTGCATACCTTGAATTTGAGGATTCCCATATCTTATCCATTTCACCAGAGCTATTTTTTAAATTAAATAATAAAACCATAATAACAAAACCAATGAAAGGCACAACTGCCCGCGGTATGAATAATCAACAAGATGAGCAACAATTAGTCCACTTATTATCTGAGAAAAACCAAGCCGAAAATATGATGATTGTTGATTTATTGCGTAATGATTTAAGCAAAATTTCACTCCCTGGCTCTGTTGAAGTGCCTAATTTATTTTCTATTGAAAAATATCCTACCGTTTGGCAATTAACTTCGACAATTCAAGGTAAATTGAAAGAAAACACAAGTTTATATCAAATTTTTCAAGCTTTATTCCCTTGTGGTTCAATAACTGGAGCCCCAAAAACAAGCACAATGAAAATTATTACACAAATTGAAAATTCACCAAGAGGAGTTTACTGCGGAACCATTGGTTATATTGAACCATATATGAAAAAAGCGATATTTAATATCCCAATTCGAACACTAACCATTCATAATCAACAAATGCATTATGGTGTTGGTGGCGGAATTACATGGGATTCAACAGCCCAAGATGAATACAATGAAATTTTGGCAAAATTAGCAATATTAAATCGTATAGCTTCAATACCAGAAAATATAATTGAATCAGTATTACTTGAAGAAGGAGAACTGTTTTTACTAGATGAACATTTAGCAAGACTCGCAGAATCTGCTTACTATTTTGATTTTAAGTGTGATATTAATGTAATCAAACTAACACTTATAAATTTAACCAACTCCTTATCTAAAAACAGTTATAAAATTAGGGTGTTACTTAAAAAAAACGGACAATTTAGTATCGACAGTGACCTTATAAATAAACCTATTAGTATTAATAAGATTGCCTTAGCACCACATTGTGTTGATAATAATAATGTTTATTTATATCATAAGACATCTAACCGTCACCATTTTCCTAAGTTAACTGTTGGCAAAGAATTTATTAATTTCAATCAACACAATGAAATAACTGAATTTGTCAATGGTAATATCGCATTACTAATTAATAATCAATGGGTGACACCTAAAACATCATCCGGTTTACTCGCAGGCACAATGCGACAATTTTATTTGGAAAAACATCAATTGCTGGTAGAAAAAACCGTTTTAAAAGATGAGCTTTTATTCGCTGAAAAAATCGCTTTTATAAACAGTATTCGCAAATGGGTAACTATCGATGATAATGTATTTAATCAATTTAAAAATCAATTAACATAATTTAATAATTAATATTAAAACCTCCGTATTGATTATGACTGAAAAATTTTGTTTTATTAATATTTTTTATTAGTGCTTTATTAAATTTGCAAAATCTAATTCTTCATCCTGCCAACCTTTTGATAACGCTTTGACTAAAGCATCATAACCGTTATTGGTTAAAGGAATATAATGTTCAAATGATTTAGCCCAAATATTATTATGACTATCTATGACTACCCAGCGCCCTTTTATAACCGCATCACCAGTATAACTTCCATGAAAACCATCAATAAATAATTTAACTGTTAACGTGGGCGTAGTGATTGATTTACTTGAAATTAGATAATTAGGCAAAAATACTGTCAAATCTTGCTCCAGACGCCCACTTAGCTGTTGTGATAATGAAGATGCCCATAAATTTTGTGTTGCAGTAACATACTTAATATTTTCAGTTTGTAAAACAATACCTGGTTTATTCAAAAAGCTAGCAACATTAACTGATTCAATCCAAATAAAACGATTAGCTGTTTTTAGTGTGTTAGAAGGTTGCTTATTCACATCACTAGTTAATTGAAAATAGCTTTTATCTACTCCTCCTGAAGAACAACCCACTAAAGTTATTAATGATGTAACAGTTACTATCACCAAAAATCTTCTCATAATTTTATTCATTATTTTCTACCTTTTGCTTTTGGTTGTTCATCTTGTTTAGTTGGTGCTGAAAATATAAGTGCATTACTCTTATCATTAAGTGTATTAAGTAATGGAGTAAGTTCATCCATCATTTGTTGTAATTTTTGTAGATTTTCTTTTATTTGATTATTCATATCTGATCCAGGTTGCAACTCTCGTAAAGTATCACTTAATGATCGTAATGTTTTTTGCATATCTTTTGGTATATTTTGCATCTCTTTACTAGACATAATCTGATTTAATGAGTTCATCAAGTGCTCAGTTGAAGCCAAAGATCGATTAAGTTGATTCATTGTTTTATTTAATGGTAAATTATTGAAATTGTCCAACACTTGTAATATTTTTGATTGTATCTGAGCGATACCTGCTGATGTTGTATCAATAGTATCATAACCAAACTGCCTTGATGTTTTTACATTATATTGATCTTTTAAATCAGGGTAAAAATCGAGATCAATATAAAGAGCTCCTGTGAACAAATTTGATGTTTTTAATGAAGCTCTTAAACCTTTTTCTTGTTCTTTCATTATCAATGTTGAAATATCGATTTTTTCATCAACCAATTCTGTTAGCCGTTCAGGTTCAATTTTAATTAATACAGGAACTTTTTGATTTAATATTGATGATTCTTTTAACATTTCATCTGTATAAAATGGCACTTTACTTACTGTACCTAGCCTTATACCATGATATTCAACAGGGGCACCTACATTTAATCCAGATATTGAGTCTGAAAGCATAATAAGAAACTCTTTATAATCCGTATACTGTGATTCTTGTATCGATTTCTTATCATCATATAATGTATATATGGCATACTGTTTTGCTGGCGCACCTAACTTAGAGCCATCTGGCAAATCAAAACTAATACCACCTGACATTAAAACATCTAAAGAAGGGACATTTAATCTTGCACCAGCTGAAGATAAAGTTAAATTTACGCCACCTTCTTTCCAAAAGCGAACATTTTGTGTCACTAATGCATCGTAAGGTTGAGTTATAAAAATTTGGTATTTCATTTTACGCGCATCCACATCAAATACTGAAGTCTCAACGTTACCTACCCTATACCCACGAAACATAACAGATGCACCTCTTGGGATCACACCAGTTTGATCGCTTTCTAAATTCAGCCGAATCCCTTTTATACTTGGATCTGACAATGGTGGGTTATCCGATAGAATGAAAGGGATATTTTTAAAATTATGTGTATCGTTTCCTGCTGCTAACTCAATATAGACCCCAGATAAAATAGTACCTAATCCTGTCACTCCATCTCGACCAATTTCAGGTTTTACCACCCAGAAAATAGAATCATTTTTCAATAATGGTTCCATATCATTATAAATACGGCCTTTAATTACCACTTGTTTATAATCTTTTGATAATGTGACTTCATCGACAATACCGACATCAACACTTCGATTTTTAATGACCGTTTTTCCTGCGATAATACCATTTGCATCTTTAGCAAGTAAGATAAATGAAGTGCCTCTATCAGCAAAATGGGAATAAATTATCCAAAGCCCAACAATTGCAGTCACAATCGGAATAATCCAGATTGCTGAAATAGCTCTTATTTTAATTATTCTTGCGAATTTATGTGAATTTGTCATATTATTCCTATAACATTAATTTCTAATTGGTCTACGATCCCATATTAATCGAGGATCAAATTTTTGAGATGCAATCATAGTAATAATGACTACTGTTGCAAAAAATGTCACGCCAATATCAGGATAAACTCCCATCATTTGCTGATTTCTAATTAAAGAACAAATCACAGAAACCACAAATATATCAATCATTGACCACTTGCCAATAAATTCGACTACACTATATAACTTTTTCATTTTTAGACAGTTACTTTTATTTTTCCATTTTACAGTCAAAGCAAAATAGCAAAGCCAACTTAATGAAATGATTTTTAAAATCGGAATTATTACACTAGCAGTAAATATAACCAGTGCCACAGGTATATCACCAACTTGCCACATATAAATCACCCCATCCATAATCGTTGAACTTGATGATGAACCAAAGACAACGGTAACCATAATCCCATATAAATTAGAAGGAATATAAATAATCAATGAAGTTGCCAATAAAGCAATTGTCCATTGTATTTTATTACGATTCCTAATTTTACTTTTTTGCTTACACCTAGGACATTTTACATAATAAACAGGTAAAATAGCTTGACAACATCCGCAAAGTTTTAAATTCTGGCTAATTCCCGTTTTACCAGTTTTTAACACACCATCTGTAAAATTATTGCGATGAACTTCTTGCCAAATTGCTTCCGGTGAAAAAATAACTATCGATTTTATATAAAAAAATACAAACAAACAAAATGCCCAAAAAGTACTAGTTATCCCGATATCGCCATAACTCATTAATTTAACAAAACTGACTAAAATACCAGTAAGAAAAATTTCAGGCATACACCAGTATTGGAGCTTTTTATAAACAATAAGAAGATCTCTTTTACGGTACTTAGATAATTTTATTTTAGAACATAGCAAAGCAATAATTGATAAATTAACAATAGGAAAAAGTAATACAAAAAGAATAAAAAGCGCTGAAATATAGCTATATTTATCAAAAAATAAGATATCAGGAATATCTAAAATACTCACGCCATTAAAATTTCCAACAAGCCTAATGTCAATAAAAACAAAATTACAAGCGATTATAATCATTGTTAATGAACAAATGGCATATATAATTGCTTTAAACTTCATATTAGCCTCATTTTTAGCTAATGTCGTATTACAACGAGGACAAACAGCTTTATGTTCTAAAATAACGCCCGAAACTTCTACAACTAAATCGCAGTGGGAGCACAAAACATAATCGTAATGTTGTTTATCAAGTATCATTATTTTCCTTTATTTGAACCTTACATTAATATGTAAAGATAGTTAAGATTAGCATAGCATTTAAGTTCGATTCTTTAAACATTTTTGCTAAAATACTTACGTGTAAAACTCTATTAATACGCTTACTATAAAATGGAAATTTGTTTGTCATAAGAACCAATGATATTTTTTAGAAAATAACCAACAGAATTAAACTATAGAATTTGATTTAATAAAAATTTTACTAAATTTAAACAAAAAAATAATCTCTAATCAAAATATTATTTAGACTATATAACAATTTACCTCTGCCTTTTTTGAACATTTTAATAATGAATTAAAAAGATTAATAATTATTCACCTTCATACTTGAATATAACGATTTCAACACCATTTTTTAAATTCAAACATAATTATTAATATGCATTATTATAAGTATTCTTAATTATTTGCTTAGCTAATTTGGTATTTATTTAAAATAAAAAGACTTGATACTGTATAACAATACAGTATAATGTAGAACTATATCCTTACACATTGGAATTTTATTATATGAATGAAAACAAACAACGCGCACTTTCAGCAGCACTAAGTCAAATCGAAAAACAATTTGGTAAAGGTTCAATCATGCGTTTGGGTGATACTCAAACTTTAGACGTTGATGCTGTTTCTACCGGTTCATTAGGACTTGATATTGCATTAGGTATCGGTGGTTTACCAATGGGGCGAATTGTCGAAATATTTGGACCAGAATCATCCGGTAAAACAACACTTACCTTATCAGTCATAGCACAAGCTCAAAAAGAAGGTAAAACTTGTGCATTTATTGATGCTGAACATGCACTCGATCCAATTTATGCGGCTAAATTAGGTGTTCAAGTTGACGACTTATTAGTTTCTCAACCTGATACAGGAGAGCAAGCTCTTGAAATTTGTGACGCCTTGGTTCGTTCAGGTGCTGTTGATGTTATTATTGTAGACTCAGTGGCTGCATTAACACCTAAAGCAGAAATTGAAGGAGAAATGGGTGACTCTCATATGGGGTTACAAGCACGTTTAATGTCACAAGCGTTACGAAAACTAACCGCAAATATCAAAAATGCCAATTGCTTAGTCGTCTTTATCAACCAAATTCGTATGAAGATTGGTGTCATGTTTGGAAATCCAGAAACAACCACAGGTGGTAATGCACTTAAATTCTATGCATCTGTTCGTTTAGATATTCGCCGTACTGGTGCAGTAAAAGAAGGAGAAGATGTTATTGGTAGTGATACTCGAGTTAAAGTAGTTAAAAATAAAGTTGCAGCACCATTTAGACAAGCAGAATTCCAGATTCTTTACGGCTGTGGTATTTCTAAATATGGAGAGTTGATCGATTTAGGAGTAAAAAATAAATTAGTAGATAAAGCTGGAGCATGGTATAGCTACAACGGTGAAAAAGTAGGTCAAGGTAAAGCTAATGCAATTAAGTTTTTGCAAGAACATCCTGAGATTGCTAACGAGCTTGAAATAAAATTACGTGAATTACTACTAAATAATCCTGCTATTTTTTCTGCTGAAGATGAGGTCATTTCATCAGAGGATAAAAGCTTTGAATAATGACTAAAAAACTCAATAAGTTAATCTTAAATAAAGCTGTGCAATTACTTGCACAGCGCGATCATTCATCGTATGAATTAACAAAAAAAATAATATTATATTTTACCAACAAAATCGCTCATTCAAATGACGATGATTATCAAGTACATTTAAATCAACTTAATACAGAAATCAACGATGTTATTGAATACTGTGTTAGCCAAAACTGGATAAATGATAGTCAATATATTCAAAAGTATATTACTATGCGAGCAAATAAAGGTTATGGAAAATATAAAATTGCACTTGAATTAAAACAACGAGGTTTACAAAAAGATCTCAGCTATGACCTTCTAAATAAGTCGAATATAGAATGGTCAAATATTGCTTATAAGCAATTAGTTAAGAAATTTAAAAAAATTGATCCAAAGAATAAACAGCTGTGGCAAAAAAGCATACAATTTTTATTAACAAGAGGCTATACACAAGATGATATAAAAAATGTGCACAGTTTGTTGACTTGAACTTATAAAATATCTAAAATACTTTGCAACAAAATTAAGACAATACCCATTACGAATAAAGCTCGCTAGGTCATTTATTTTTCCTTATTTACTTGTAATATAAGCTAGATTCACTGCAGATATATAGAATATTTGTATTTCAACTTTAGTTGTAAACGGGTATATACTATGTTTAAAAATCTATCGTTTTATATGGAAGCATAAATGAAAAGTACTGCAGAAATTCGTCAAAATTTTCTTGACTTTTTCCAAAGCAAAGGACACGAAGTTGTCGCTAGTAGTTCCCTTGTTCCACATAATGATCCAACGTTATTATTTACTAACGCTGGGATGAACCAGTTTAAAGATATATTTCTTGGTATTGATAAGCGTTCTTATACCAGAGCGACTACATCACAACGCTGCGTACGGGCAGGCGGTAAGCATAATGATCTTGATAATGTAGGTTATACAGCTCGACACCATACATTTTTTGAAATGTTGGGTAATTTTAGTTTCGGTGACTATTTTAAACGCGATGCTATCTATTTTGCTTGGGAATTACTGACCAGTGAAAAATGGTTTAATATTCCTAAAGAAAAATTAACAGTTACTGTTTATGAAACTGATGATGAAGCATTTTCAATTTGGGAAAATGAAATTGGTATACCTAAAGAACGCATCATTCGTATAGGTGATAATAAAGGAGCACCCTATGCTTCTGATAATTTTTGGCAAATGGGTGATACAGGACCTTGTGGACCTTGTACAGAAATTTTTTATGACCATGGTGATCATATTTGGGGAGGTCCCCCAGGAAGTGCTGAGGAAGATGGTGATCGATTTATCGAAATTTGGAACATTGTCTTTATGCAATTCAACCGTAATTCTAATGGTATTATGGAACCTCTTCCTAAACCGTCTGTAGATACAGGTATGGGACTTGAGCGCATTGCAGCTGTATTACAGCATGTCAATTCTAACTATGAAATTGATCTGTTCAAAAAATTGATCCAAGAAGCAGCGAAGATTATAGAAACAAGCGATCTTGAAAGTAAATCGTTACGTGTTATTGCAGACCATATACGTTCTTGTGCATTTTTAATATCTGATGGTGTTTTACCATCTAATGAAGGTCGTGGTTACGTATTGCGACGTATTATTCGACGTGCAGTGCGCCATGGTCATATGCTAGGCGCTAAAGGAATTTTCTTTTATAAACTGGTTAAACCATTAATTGATGTAATGGACATTGCCGCAACGGAGCTTAACCAAAATCGTAAAATTGTCGAAGATACATTAAAAATTGAAGAAGAACAATTTTTAAAGACGTTAGAACGTGGCCTATTTTTACTTGATCAAGAATTAGTAAAAATAACAGGAACCATATTACCAGGCGATGTTGCATTCAAGCTATATGACACTTATGGTTTTCCATTAGATTTAACCGCCGACGTATGTCGCGAAAAAAATATTACTATTGATGAATCTGGATTTAATCAATGTATGGAAGAACAGCGAAAAAGAGCGCGTGAATCAAGCTCATTTAGTGTCGATTATAGTAATGTTATAAAACTTGATGATAAAACAGAATTTTTAGGTTATCAAGATACAGAATCATTAGGCAAAGTGATTGCCATTTTTAAAAATGGTCAAAAAGTTGAATGCATTAATGCCGGTGATGATGCTATTGTCATCTTAGATAAAACACCTTTCTATGGTGAATCAGGTGGTCAAATTGGTGATAAAGGTTTATTAACTTCTGCGAATCTAGAATTTAGCGTTTTAGATAGCCAAAAATACGGTAAGAGTATTGGTCATTTGGGCCATGTTATCAAAGGATCTTTAAAAGTTGGTGATAATGTCACAGCAGCAATTGATATTGAGTTACGTGAGCGTATCCGTCGTAATCATTCAGCTACACATTTATTACAAGCTGCTTTACAAAGAATTTTAGGCAATCATGTCCATCAAAAAGGATCACTTGTTAATGAAAATTATCTGCGTTTTGACTTTTCACATAACCAAGCCATTACGCCAGAACAAATTAATGAAATTGAGAACCTTGTGAATCAGCAGATTCGACATAATTTGCAGGTTGACATCGAATTTATGCCAATAGATGATGCAAAAAACAAAGGTGCCATGGCGCTATTTGGAGAGAAGTATGAAAACATTGTTAGGGTTTTAACAATGGGTGATTTCTCAATAGAACTTTGTGGTGGAACACACGTAAATCGAACTGGTGATATTGGGTTGTTTAAAATTACTTCTGAATCGAGCATTGCTTCTGGTGTGCGCCGTATTGAAGCCACAACAGGGCAAAATGCAATCGAGTACATACACCATGAATCCAATTTGTTAAATCAGATTGAACAACTGGTTAAAAGCGATAAATCGACAGTATTAGCGCGGGTTGAACAATTGATTTATCAAACTAAGGTATTAGAAAAAACAATTGAGCAATTGAAAGCACAAAAAGCCAGCCAGGAAAGTGCTCAACTACTCAATCAATGTGAAAAAATTAATAATAAAAATTTACTAATTGCTAAACTTGAAAATGTCGAAGCGAAAGCATTACGTACAATGGTTGATGATCTTAAAAATCAATTGAAAACTGGAGTAATTATTTTAGCTGCTATCAATAATGGCAAAATCAATTTAGCCGCTGGTGTAACAAATGATCTAATAACAATTGTTAAAGCTGGCGAATTAGTATCTGAATTGGCATTAAAACTAGGTGGTAAAGGCGGTGGGCGGCCTGACTTCGCCCAAGCAGGTGGAATGGATATTTTGGCATTACCAGGAGCGTTATCTTCTGTGAAACAGGAAATCAGTAAAAAATTACAAGCAGGTTAGTAAACTTGCAAGTTTTTGAAAAGCAAATGAGTAACCTGTAAAATCCATCTTTGTTCTTATCGGTGGTGGCTAACGAAGCTACTTTTATAATAATTTGGATATATTAATAACTGAGAGTAGGAGATCTAATGTTAATATTAACTAGGAGAGTAGGTGAGACACTAATTATTGGTGACGATATTGTTATTACAATTTTAGGCGTAAAAGGCAACCAAGTAAGAATTGGTATCAATGCACCTAAAGAAGTTTCTATTCATAGAGAAGAAATATATAACAGAATTCATCAAGCTCAGCAAAACAAAATTGATGAAAATTCTGAGCCCGATGAGTAATATTGGGCATGAAATAAACAACTAGAACGTGGAAACAAAAAAATGTTTGACTTATTTTTTGTAAAACGTAATATGTGCGCCACACATTATGATTTTGTTGTTCAATTGAAGTCGTAGTTGTTTTTGGTGAGATGGCCGAGAGGCTGAAGGCGCTCCCCTGCTAAGGGAGTATGCGGTCAAAAGCTGCATCGAGGGTTCGAATCCCTCTCTCACCGCCATTTTTAAAAATTAAAATATGCATCCGTAGCTCAGCTGGATAGAGTACCCGGCTACGAACCGGGCGGTCAGGGGTTCGAATCCCTTCGGATGCACCATTTTAAGAAATTCAAAATGCATCCGTAGCTCAGCTGGATAGAGTACCCGGCTACGAACCGGGCGGTCAGGGGTTCGAATCCCTTCGGATGCACCATTTTTTTACGAACTTACACGCATCCGTAGCTCAGCTGGATAGAGCACTCGGCTTCGAACCGAGCGGTCAGGGGTTCGAATCCCTTCGGGTGCGCCATTTCGGTTGAATCCCGATATAAATCTAGTATACTACACCAACAAATATTAATATTTATTATCAATCTGCTTTTTTGATTTAAATGTTCTACTAGCTATATTAGAATAACAACTAAAGTAGAAAGATATCCTCTAATAGATGACAATGGACTTTTTTTATGTTGGACCCGAATTTACTCCGAAATGAATTAGATCTCGTTGCTAACAAATTAGCACGACGAGGCTTTAAATTAGATATTAATACGATTCGTCACTTAGAAGAAAAACGCAAAGTATTACAAGTTGAAACCGAGAACTTACAAGCCGAACGTAATGCTCGTTCAAAAGCAATTGGCGAAGCAAAAGCACGAGGCGAAGATATTACAGCTGTTCGTGAAGAAGTCAATAAACTTGGTGAAAAACTCAATAGCGCTAAAGCAGAGCTTGATATCCTACTAAGCAAAATTAAAGATATCGCTTCCACTATCCCAAATATTCCTGATGACTCTGTTCCTGATGGAAAAGATGAAAATGATAATGTTGAAATTTCTCGCTTTGGCACACCAAGAAAATTTGATTTCCCAATTCAAGATCATGTTGCATTAGGAGAACGCTTTGGTGATCTTGACTTTGCAGCAGGGGTAAAACTCACTGGTGCACGTTTTGTGGTTATGAAATCACAAATAGCACGCTTACATCGTGCTATTACTCAATTCATGTTAGATTTACACACAGAACAGCATGGTTATGCCGAAATTTATGTACCGTATTTAGTCAATCAAGCGACACTTTTTGGAACAGGACAATTGCCAAAGTTTGCAGGTGACTTATTTCATACTAAACCGCTTGATGAAGAAACTGAAAGCAGCAATTATGCATTAATTCCAACTGCCGAAGTACCTGTAACTAATCTTGTGCGCGATGAAATCCTTGATGAAAGTGTATTACCATTAAAAATGACAGCACATACTCCTTGCTTCCGCTCTGAGGCTGGCTCTTATGGTAAAGACACTCGTGGCTTAATTCGTATGCATCAATTTGATAAAGTAGAATTAGTTCAAATTGTTAAGCCTGAAGAATCGATGAAGGCATTAGAAGAGTTAACTGCTCACGCAGAAAAAGTATTACAATTACTTGAATTACCATATCGAAAAATTGTGTTATGCACCGGCGATATGGGTTTTGGTTCTTGTAAAACCTATGATCTTGAAGTATGGGTACCAGCTCAAAATACTTACCGAGAAATTTCTTCTTGCTCAAACATGTGGGATTTCCAAGCTCGCCGCATGCAAGCTCGTTATCGAAATAAAGCTGATAATAAAACATATTTAGTACATACACTAAATGGTTCTGGTCTAGCTGTTGGACGTACACTTGTTGCTATTATGGAAAACTATCAGCAAGCAGATGGTTCAATTAAAATTCCATCTGTTTTAGTACCTTATATGAATGGTGTTGAGTTTATTAAATAACTCACATTATCTTAGAGAATAGCGCTATCTATTAGCGCTATTTTTTTATTAATAAAGGTGAAAAAAATGATAAAAGGTGTAGCGCTTTCAATACTGGCATCATGTCTATTTGGGTTACTTTATTACTACCCAGTTTTGTTACACTCCTTATCTGTTGTTGATATTTTTTGTTGGCGATTACTAACTTCATTTCCTGCAATAGTTATATTAATCATTGTTGGAAAACAGTGGTCAGTTATAACTGCACTTTTTAGACGAATAAAACAACAACCACTTTTTTTATTAGGGTTATTATTTTCTTCTGTTTTGCTCACAATACAGATGATGATTTTTATTTGGGCACCACTTAACGGACATGGATTATCGGCATCGCTAGGTTATTTTTTATTACCACTAGCAATGGTGATTTCTGGGCAAATCTTTTATAAAGAAAAACTCAGCTTCTTACAAAAAATAGCTGTTGCACTTGCAGTTTTAGGCGTTGCTATTGAAATTTACATCACTGGTGCTTTCTCATGGGAAACCGCTGTTATTGCTTTGGGATATCCGATCTACTTTATAACAAGGCGCAAATTGCGAATAGATGGCATTGTGGGCACATTTTCTGACTTTTTCTTTATCTTCCTAGGATGTCTTATATATTGTGCCTTAAATTATCATTTAGACAAGATAACCAGTGATCTTGCTCATTTCCCGATTTATATACCAACCTTGGGGATCATCACGGCGATTGCTTTTGCAATCTATTTTGTTGCAAGTCGCTTACTGCCCATGGGATTATTTGGTTTATTGGGATATGTAGAGCCAGTATTGCTAACCGTTATTTCAATATTATTTTTGCATGAAAAAGTTTCATCAGAGCATATTGTGTCATATGGATTTATTTGGTTATCTGTTTGCGTTCTAGCTTTTGAAGGTGGGATTTTTGTTATACGTGCAATAAAACGAAAAAGATTACAATAGATACTTAAAGAGGCACAATTGAATGTGCCTCTTATAAAACAACCTATCTACTATTTACTAAATGTAACATAATGACCATAGCTTTCTAAAATACCTTGGATCCTATCAAGGGTTTCTCTTGGTGGAGCCTCAACGCCTTCCAACTTATATTTATCACCAATCGTATCCCATTTATATGCACCTAGTTTATGATAAGCAAGTAATTCTACACGCTCAATATTATCCATCCCCTTAATAAATTTACCAAGCAGATGTGCTGAATTATCATCATCAGTCCATCCAGGAACAACAACATAACGTATCCAAGTTCGTTTATTAATTTTTTGCAGGTATTTAGCAAATTCAAGAACTCGTTTATTTGGCACACCAACTAATTTTTGATGTATTTCATCATTGACTTGTTTTAAGTCAAGCATAACCAAATCAGTAACATCCATCAGCTTGTCCATTGTATTATCTAATTGCCTTGCATATCCATTGGTATCTAAGCAAGTGCTAATGCCTTCTTGTTGGCAAGCTTCGAACCACTCAATAATAAATTCGGATTGCAAAGTTGCCTCTCCACCTGAAGCGGTAACTCCACCACCATTTGGCATAATAAAACTCTTGTAAGAAATAATTTCTTTCATCAACTCATCAACGGTGACTTCTCGCCCTGCTTTCAAATCCCAAGTATCCCGGTTATGACAATACAAACAACGCATTAGACAACCTTGAAAAAAAACAATGAATCTGATACCTGGTCCATCAACTGTACCAAAAGATTCAAAAGAATGGATACGACCTTTAATAGGTTCTTTTGTTGTCATAATAATATTTTGTGCCATAAATGTTTTTCTCTATGTTATTGCCACATTGCTTTTAAGCTTATTTTAACTTAGATGATGCATTACATATACCGATTATGCTAATCAGCTATAATTTTTATATAGTTAATTATACCGAACAAATCAGAATAATATTCAATTAAATTTGATCAAATGCCAACAAAAATAATAAAAAAATAGCGCCCTTAAAGGCGCTATTTCAATTCAATTATTAAGATAACTAAAGTCGGGTAGCAACGACACATTACTGTGTCGCCGCCCCCTAAGAACTGTACGAGCGAATTTCTCCGCATACAGCTCAAGCCTTCCTATTAACTTATTGCTAAGTCGGTTTCAATACGTCTAACTTCAGTGCATGAACTTTAGTATGACATACAGGGTGTAATAATATTCTGTTTTCCAGCTTATTATCTCCCCCATGTACACGGTATATAATATGATGGTCATGCCAACCTGTCTCTTTTGTGATAGGTAACTGACATAATCCACAACGCCCTTTTTGTTCTTTATACAGCCTTTGCCATTGACTTCTGTGCGAATAATCTTCGTACATCCGTTTTTGGTAAAGCGTTTCGCCGTATAATTCCCATTCAGGTAAAAACGGATTGTATTCCGATTTCACCTTTACATGACGTTTAATTTCTGTCTTACTGCACAGCAGTAATTCCATCCATTTCTTTTCACCGTGTCGATTTATTGTGTGTGTGCCAAATATCCAGTCCCTGTTTTGTATCCTTGTAAAATATTTCTCTTTTACAAATCGTTTCCGTCTGTTACTGTGTCTTCGACAACACCAACGCCAAATCGCTTTCCAGACTAAATGGTCTACTTTACTGTACGTTTCTTTAGCAACAATGCTACGGTGATAGTTAGCCCATCCCCTTAACATTGGATTTAATTTTGCTATTAGTATGTCCTGCTTAACCATCTTCATTGCACTTATTGTCTCTTTTACCTTGCGATAAAATGCTTTCACATTCTTTTTGCTTGGTTTAATCAACAATTTGCCTTTAAATGATTTTACTGTCCACCCTAAGAAATCAAATCCTTGCTCGATATTAACAATGCGCGTCTTTCTTTCAGATAAGGTTAATCCTCTCTCTTTCAAAAATTCACGCATTACTGGTATAACTTCATTTTCCAGTAATTCTTTCGAACTTCCGGATATAATAAAATCGTCCGCATATCGAACCATATACACCTTATTGGCTCGCCGTTGTCTATTTCCTACTACACCGAAGTGTTTCGTTAATAGTTCGTCCATACCATCCAGTGCCATGTTCGCCAAAGTCGGTGAAATAATACCCCCTTGCGGTGTACCTTCCTCCGTCCGCTTGACCTGCCCCATATCCACTACACCCGATTTTAACCATTTTGCTAATATCCGCTTATTCATCGGAATATTTTCAATTAACCAATCATGGCTTATATGGTCAAAACATCCCTGTATGTCGGCATCCAATACCCATTGCGCCGTTTGTCTCATTTGACTCCCTTTGCGTGAGAATATCTTATGCACGTGGCTAATCGCATCCGCCGTTGAGCGGTTGATGCGAAATCCATATGAGTTTTTA
>NZ_LZHM01000075.1:0-951 GCF_001690875.1 Gilliamella sp. wkB18 | reverse complement strand
ACGTGACATATTATGAATAATAACACCGTGCAAATCGTTCCAATCATATTCTTTTATTCGGCGTTTTTTCGGTTGTAAAAATACCGAAGGGTGATGTAAAAACTTAAAGTTAAAAAAGTAACTTTCGTTAACATAGACTTTACCGGTTTTACGATTAAATATAATGGGGCTGCCACGGCGGGAGAGTAGATAATAATACAATTGGGGAATAACATAATACATAGCTGCACAACAGGTAATAAAATTCAAAATTACAACAATATCAATAAATTCTATTTTAGAGTTATCATGATGAATCATTAACCAAATAGATCCAATGATAATTCCACTTCCGAAAATAGCTGCAACAAAGTAAAGGCAAGCATAAAAAATCTGATCATTGTGATCCTGACGAATAAAGGCACAATAGGTATTATTGGCATAACTTAAGCGATCGTCATGCAGGGGCACTAAACGTGGACCTTTATCTAGATCCCCAAACCAACCAAAAATTTGCGGGCGGTATTTTGATGGCATAATTATTTCTTATTCCTTAATCATCTGGGTTATTCCGTTATATGGTGCCGTTGTTTGATTTCGGCGAGTTCTTCTTGCGATGTGGCATTAAACGCTTCGACCATCCATTCGGGCCAACCTTGCCCTTCAATCCTATGGGCTTTAAATTCCGCTTCTTGATCTGACTTATATTCACCGTCATCGATATTGGCAGATTTATAATGCACCATAAAACTATTGATCCACCCCCAAACAAATGTACTTCCTGCACCGGCTCGCATAGGATCTAACATAATATGATCTATCACTTGGTGCGTGCCCGGTTGGCAGACCATTAACACGGTTGAACTTAAGGCATTACGTGACATATTATGAATAATAACACCGTGCAAATCGTCCCAATCATATTCTTTTATTCGGCGTTTTTTCGGTTGTAAAAATACCGAAGGGTGATGT
>NZ_LZHM01000074.1:0-8057 GCF_001690875.1 Gilliamella sp. wkB18 | reverse complement strand
GTTAATATCACCAGTAGCCAAATTGCTGCGGAAAAAGACATCAACATTAAAGCCAATAAAGGCAATATTACCGTCAATACAAGTAAAGATGCGTCTCGTATTGAAGAAAAAGGCTATCATAAACAAATCGGTGAACTCGGTGGTGACGGCTACAGTGGTACCGTGGGCTGGCAAGAATCCCGCTATAAAAATTTGGAAAACAAGTCCACCCAAAGTAATATTCGCAGTGAAATTACCAGTGCTAAGGGTAATGTCAATTTGTGGGCCGGTGAGGATATTCGTCTGTCTGGTACCGATATTACCGCCGATAAATCGGTGAACTTAACGAGAAATTGAATACCATTGGCGTGGCTCAATACATCCATAACCATTCCATTGCCATTGAATCTCATATTTATTTAGCCATAACCACATTGTAAATCAATAATGTCAATGACCATATTGTCACCGAGATACAAAAAACCAATGAACTACCTGGAATTTAGGAATATTTTCAAGAACAAAACGGTAAACATTAACCAATTCAACAATCATCCACAAGCAGCCATTACCCCAAATGGAGAGCTTCAATATCTTGCAAATTATAAGCAAATCTAGTTTAAATACGCTTTTATTTTCTAAGATCATCAGATAGGTGAATAATATTTATTTCTGTATGCTGAATAAATTGGGCTTTATATTAAAATAAGATAAAATGAGCTTTATAGTAATCATAGGAAAAATTATTTATGATTGAACAAAAAAAAGAGGGATTTTTCTCTCGTTTAAAAAAAGGACTTTTTAAAACAAAGCAAAATATTGGTTCGGGCTTCCTTAGTTTATTTAGGGGAAAAAAAATTGATGATGCCTTATTTGAAGAACTTGAAGAAAAATTACTTATAGCTGATGTTGGTTTTGATACAACACAGAAGATTATTGATACTTTAACGAAACATGCTTCAAGAAATGAACTAAAAGATGCAGATGTATTACACGCACTTCTAAAACAAGAAATGAAATCTATTTTAGAGAGTGTAGATAAATCACTTAATATAGAAACTCATAAACCATTTGTAATATTAATGGTTGGTGTTAATGGCGTTGGTAAAACAACTACAATTGGTAAATTAGCCCATCAATTTCAACAACAAGGTAAATCCGTTATGCTTGCAGCTGGTGATACATTCCGTGCTGCTGCTGTTGAGCAACTACAGGTTTGGGGCGAACGCAATCATATTCCTGTAATTGCACAGCATACTAATGCTGATTCAGCTTCTGTTATTTTTGATGCCATACAAGCGGCAAAAGCCAAGAAAATCGATGTATTAATAGCCGATACGGCAGGAAGATTACAAAACAAATCACATTTAATGGATGAATTAAAAAAAATTGTTCGTGTTATTAAAAAACAAGATGAAACGGCACCACATGAAATTATGTTAACTATCGATGCTGGTACTGGTCAAAATGCGATTAGCCAAACTAAATTATTTAACGAGGCTGTTGGTGTAACAGGAATGACATTAACGAAATTAGATGGTACAGCTAAAGGTGGGATTATTTTTAGTATTGCCGATCAGTTCAATATTCCTATTCGATATATCGGTGTCGGCGAAAAAATCGACGATTTAAGACCTTTTGTCACTGATGATTTTATTAACGCACTATTTGATGAAACTGATGAATAGAGACAAGTTATGATTCAATTTCAACATGTTAGCAAAGTTTATTCTGGTGGAAAACCTGCATTGCAAAACATAAACTTTACATTAGCATCAGGTGAAATGGCATTTTTAACTGGGCATTCTGGTGCAGGTAAAAGCACCTTAATGAGGCTTATTTGTGGTCTAGAAAGAGCCAATGATGGTAAAGTATTGCTGAATAACATTGATATTTCAACGTTACGAAAGCAAGATATGCCCTTTTTACGTCGAAAAATAGGTATGATTTTTCAAGATCACCAACTTCTTATGGATCACACTGTCTATGACAATGTTGCTATTCCATTAATTATTTTAGGTAAACCAATAGAAGAAATTCGCCGACGAGTCTCAGCTGCGCTTGATAAAGTTGGATTAATTGGCAAAATGAAATTTTATCCTATTCAGTTATCTGGTGGTGAGCAGCAACGAGTTGGTATAGCTCGTGCCATTGTTAATCGCCCTACTGTATTACTTGCTGATGAACCGACGGGTAATTTAGATGACAAACTTTCTAAAGATATTTTAAAATTGTTTGAAGAATTTAATCATGCAGGTGTTACGGTATTAATGGCAACTCATAATTTAGGGCTTATTCGTCGTAAACATCACCGCATATTACACTTAAATCAAGGACGTTTAAAGGAATAACATTGATGATAAATGCTAATGCTAAATCAGCTAAATCAAAAGTAAAAAATAGCTTTTTGGGTCGCTGGAAGAGGCAAATTGGATATGCTTGGTATAATGTTTTTAATGATTTAAGGTTGAATATATTTGCCTCATTGTTGACTACGTTAGTTATTGCGATTTCAATCACCTTACCTACTATTGGCTATCTATTATGGAAAAATGCTAATCAAGCTGCACATCAGTGGTATCCAACTCCAAATTTGACCGCATATCTAAATAAATCATTGACTTTAGAGCAAACTACAATATTACTTAACAAGCTTAGAGCCTATCCAGAAGTCGATAAAATAAATTATCTATCAAAAGAAGAAGCTAAAGAAGAGTTCATTACATGGTCTGGATTTAGCAGCGCTTTAGAACTATTAGAAGAAAACCCATTACCCGCAGTTGTAATTATCATTCCTAAAGAGGAAGTTAAAAAGACCATAGAGCTACATAAATTGCAAACTGAATTACTTCATATTGATGGTATTGATGATATTAAATTAGATGATAGTTGGTTCACTCGATTAACTGCACTGACAAATATGGTTAAATCCGTTGCTATTACTATTTCGATATTTATGATCATAGCGGTATCACTAGTTATTGGCAACAGTATACGCTTAAATATATATGCCCGAAAACAAACAATAATAGTTATGCAATTAATAGGCGCTACAGCAGGTTTCATTTTACGCCCTTTCCTGTATAGTGGTGTTTTTATTGGGTTGATGGGCGCTTTAGTTTCAATAGCATTATCGCAACTATTTATTTTTCATATAGAATCTATTATATTGAACTTTTCCGATGAGTTTGGAACAAAATTTGCTATTGAAGGCTTATCATGGGAAGAAGGTGTACTAATTGTATTGTTAACCATAATTATTGGATGGTTTTCATCATTTATTGCAACTAAGAAATATTTAAAATTTCAGAAAATAGATTAGACATACTATTTTCAACTGTTCAAAATAAAAACCGTTTTTAGAACTATATGTAGTTAGACTTTTTATGAAAATTTTATTAATTTTAACTATCAAATGTGAACTTAATCACATGTTAAATGTCTAACCATATAAGATAAAATTATTAAAAGTTTTAGATTGTTGTACATAGATGATTGATACAACAAATTAGTTTAATCAAAGGGGGTATTAAATGAGTACTGATTTAAAAATGCATGTAGGTGCTTTAATCCCACAAGGAAACATTGAATCATATCTTCGTATGATTAATACTTATCCGATGCTAACCGTTGAAGAAGAAAAATCATTAGGTGAAAGACTCTATTATAATGATGATGTTGATGCTGCAAGACAATTAATTTTGTCTCATTTACGTTTTGTTGCACACATTGCTAGAGGCTATTCTGGCTATGGTCTACCACAAGCAGACTTAATACAAGAAGGTAATATTGGCTTAATGAAAGCTGTGCGCCGTTTTAATCCAGAAATGGGAGTTCGCCTTGTATCATTTGCGGTACACTGGATAAAAGCTGAAATTCATGAGTATGTATTAAAAAATTGGCGTATTGTTAAAGTAGCGACAACTAAAGCTCAAAGAAAATTATTCTTTAACTTAAGAAAAAACAAACAACGTTTAGGTTGGTTTAGTAATGCTGAAGTGGATATGGTGGCTAATGAGTTAGGTGTAAGCCGTAAAGATGTACTTGAAATGGAATCACGCATGTCAGCGCAAGACATGTCGTTTGATATTGATAGTGATGACGATGATAACTCAATTGTTGCACCGGCGTTATACTTAGAAGATAGTAACTCTGATTTTTCAAAATCAATTGAAAATGACAACTGGGAAAATGATGCAACAGATAAACTACATGACGCACTATCACAATTAGACGAACGCAGCCAAGATATTATTAAGGCACGTTGGTTAGATTCTGATGATAGCAAATCAACATTGCAAGTATTAGCTGATAAATACAGTGTTTCAGCAGAGCGTATTCGCCAACTTGAAAAAAATGCAATGAAAAAGTTAAGAGTTGCTATTGAAGCATAATTTTTTATTAATATTAAATTTCCTAAGCCTTACTTTTAAAAAAGTGAGGCTTTTTTATAATCTAAATAAATTAAACAGGTGAATTTGTGTGTTAGTTTTATAGAGGATTTAACATGTTAAAAAATTCACAGCAGGTATTTAGTCTCTTTTTATCTTTTTCCTTGTAATAAAAACGACAAAAAGAATGCTATAACCATATCTACTGGTTCAATCGAATATGATAAATATCTACCGCTAATAAATAAATTACAAGCACAATCCAAAGTTTCAACTGATTCTGAAAAAATTTAGAGCTATTATCGAGATCTTCAAAGAACGGCTACGAGAAGCACCTAGAGTCGACCAAAAGAAAATGCAACTTAGCTTATATAGCTTTACGAGCTGCAACTCGTTAATTCATCAAATATATTACTTAAGAATTGATTTAATAGGATCTTAATGTGCCAATTATAAAAATTTTAAATTAGCAACACTCAAGGCAATCTGCAAACATCTAGATTGCCAACCGGGTGATATACTAGAATATACGAATGAAGAATAACTTATTAACTTATTGCAAGTAATACTGCCTCTTGTGCGTGAATTAAGGCTGTGTCAAAAAAAGGTATATTACGATCGGATTGAGAGATTAATAACCCAATTTCCGTACAGTCTAAAATAACACCTTCTGCGCCATTTTTAACGAGTTTATCAATAATATTAAGACAGGCTTGCTTAGAATCAGGCTGAATAATACCTTTGCAAAGTTCATTATAAATGATCTCATTAATAATATTTCTGTCTTGAGATTCTGGAATAAGCACATTTAAATTTTTATCGATCAGTTTAGATTTATAAAAGTCCTGCTCCATTGTATATTTAGTACCTAACAAAGCGACCGATTTAATATTTTGTGCTAGTAAATGTTTAGCTGTCACATCGGCAATATGAATAATTGGAATATTAATTGCTTTTTGGATTTGATCTGCAATGTTATGCATAGTATTGGTACAAATAACAAGAAAATCTGCACCAGCTAATTCAACTCTTTTAGCCGCATCAATTAAAATTTCTGCGCTTTTGTTCCACTCATTATTGGTTTGGCAACTTTCAATCGCTTGAAAATCAACGCTATATAAAATTATCTTTGCTGAATGCAGGCCACCTAATGATTTGGCAATAGTTTTCATTTTTCATATATCTATATAAAATTTATTTATTTTTTGTTAACTCGTTTTACTAAATAGTAGAATAGCTATGTTATAAACTCTATATAAAAAATAATGTAGTTATAAATACGGCCTTTAAGGTAACAATCTCAAATGAAGAAAAGAAAAACACAGTTATGGCTTGCATTGATTATTTATTTCATACTTTCCTTACCCTGCTTTGCCGATCCCAAAGTGGTTCATGTTTTAGTGGCGCTTTGTGATAACAAATATCAAAAGATAGCACCTGTTCCAAAGGCGATAGGTAACGGTCAAGATCCCAAAAACAACCTTTATTGGGGGGCGGCTTATGGCTTTAAAACCTATTTTACTAAGCAAAAAGAGTGGCAAGTTGTACAAATTAATCAACCAAAGTCAGGAAAAATATTAGAAGAAATAATTTACAAACACCAAGACAAAGATATTTATCTAATTGCACAGGCGTATAATGGCAAATATATTAATGATACGGTTGATGATTTTATTGATTATTCAGCGGGCAAAAAGGCAATGCCGTTTAAATTAGCTAATAAAACGGTGATGGCAGGGGGAAGTGCAGATCTGGTTGTCTATATTGGTCATGATTCACTAATGGAATGGTCATGGAAAAAATATTTACCCGATAGCTGGCGCTGGGAAACGTTATCAAAAGAACAACAAGAAAAACAAAAATCACGTTATGCCGCAGTATTTGCTTGCAAAAGCCAACAATATTTTACACCACCACTATCGCGCCTAGGTATTACTCCCCTTATTTTGACTTTGCACCGTATGGCACCAGAAGCTTATAGTGTGCACGCAATGATTAACAGTTGGTTAAATGGTGAATCAAAGGCTGATATTCGATTAAAAGTGGCAAGCACCTACAGTCAATATCAAAAACTCAGCAAGCCTGCTTTGCATATTTTTACCACAGAATACAGCCAATAACTGGCTAATATTTTGTTTTCAATAACCTTAGTTAAATTGTAAAGGTGTAATGAATTATGACAATACCAAAAATAGTTATTCTAACCGGTGCTGGTATTTCGGCCGAATCGGGTTTATCAACCTTTCGTGCCCAAAATGGATTATGGGAAGGTTATGATGTTAATGACGTGGCAACTTACGAAGGCTATATACGAAACCCAACAGCGGTACATGATTTTTATAATATGTTACGCCGTAAATTACAAAATCCAAACGTAAAACCTAACGCAGCTCACTTTGCACTGGCTGAATTAGAACAGAAATTAGGCAGTGAGCACGTTTTAATTATAACACAAAATGTGGATAACTTACATGAACAAGCTGGTTCTAAAAATATTATTCACATGCATGGTGAATTATTAAAAGTGCGTAATGAAAAAACAGGACAAATAATTGATTGCTTTAACGATGTAAATTATCAACAAAACAAATTCATTCGCCCACATATAGTCTGGTTTGGTGAAATTCCGCTACAAATGGAACAAATTTATGATGCGCTTTCACAAGTTGATTATTTTATATCCATTGGCACATCAGGCAATGTCTATCCTGCTGCTGGGTTTGTACAAATTGCTAACCAAATGAGTGCTAAAACTATTGAGCTTAATTTAGAACCAAGCTTAGATCAAAGCCTTTTTCAAACTAAAATTTATGGCGTTGCAAGTAAAATAGTACCGAATTTTTTAGCAACATTAATTTAATTTTTAGTTTTTTTTATCTGATTCAAATATTGTTTACCACCAAGGTTATTTATTTGCATGCGAATCCATTGAGCCTTTTTTTGTATATTGACTGAAGGTTTGGCTGGATTCCATTTCCTCGGATTAGGAAGTGTTGCTGCAAGCAAGCTCGCTTGAGTAGGAGTTAATTGCTTAGCATTCACATTAAAATAGTGATACGAAGCAGCTTCAATACCAAATATACCATCTCCCCATTCAACACTGTTTAAGTAGATTTCCAAGATACGTTGTTTTGGCCAAATAAGCTCAATCCACAGTGTGAGCCAAGTTTCAATTCCTTTACGTATCCAACTACGAGATGACCATAAAAAAATATTTTTAGCTACTTGTTGGGTAATGGTGCTCGCACCTCGGATTTTTTTCTGTTTTTGATTATAGATAAGTGCTAGATTGATGGCATTAAAATCAAATCCCCAATGATTAGGAAAGTTTTGATCTTCTGATGCAATAACGGCTAATTTGATATTATCAGATATCTCATCCCAACTTTTCCAAATTCGCTGTTGCTTAACCTCCCAATTACTTATTTTTCTTTGTATCATTATCATTGAACTCAATGGATCAACCCAACGCATTACTACAATCAAAACAACAGATAATAGCATAAATCCAATTACCGTTTTTTTTGCAAAATTTAAAATCTTTTTAAATAATAAAGTCATGTAAACAGCATAAATTAAGAGTTGATATTAAAAATATAACATACAATTAAGCTATTTTTAGCTTATCCCTTTGATAGCAAAGAAAAATAGCTGTATTAAAAAATTGAAAGTAACTTACCTTAATTT
>NZ_LZHM01000073.1:0-6392 GCF_001690875.1 Gilliamella sp. wkB18 | reverse complement strand
AGCGCAGCGTGGCGAAGGCTTTGAGCTAAGAACCGACGAATGGGGCGCCATAGCAGCTGCACGGGGATTATACTTAACCACCCAAACCGAGCCTAAAGCGCAAGGCAAACAGCTCGACATGCAAGCGGCTATTACCCAGCTTGAAAATGCGCTATCCATTGCCAAAGCCCTACAAAATGCGGCTACTCAGTCTGAAGCCCACGGTGCAGACACTGACAGCCAAGAACAACTTAACAAAACATTAAGCCAACTGACCCAAAGCGGCATACTTGCCTATGCCCAAGAAGGCATTGCCTTAACCAGTCCGCAAAACATTCAACTCTCCACCGGCAACAGCGTTACTTTAACCAGTGAAAACCAAACTGACATTGCCGCCTTAAAAAACCTTACCCTCTCATCGGGCGAAGCGATGGGCTTATTTGCCCACAAATCAGGCATGAAACTGTTTGCCAACCAAGGCGATATTGTGGTGCAAGCCCAAAACGCCAACCTCAACATGGCAGCTAAGCAAGAAGTTAAAGTCGACAGTGTTGATGGCAAAGTTGCCCTAAGCGCCAATAAAAAAATCACCTTAATTTGTGGCGGTTCATACATAAAAATCAGCGAAGAAGGCATTGAACTTGGCACGCAGGATAATGTCTATCTTAAGTGTAATGTCATGCAAAAGATGGGGGCACATAATATGTCAATCACAAATAATTTAGCCGACGAAGTAAAATGCCAAAATACGCAAAATCAACAGGCAAACGATCAGCAAGCTACAATCGATATAGAATAAAAAGGTCAAAGTATGTTGAGATGTGGACAAACAACCATTGATTTAAATAAATTATCGGATAATGCCTTGGCAATAACACGAATACTTGTTGATGAGTCGCAAGTTTATAAAAACCGTTGTTTAGCACTGCTCGATCCATTTTTAACTCCAATTGATGAGCCCTTTATGAAATACTTTCATAATCAACTTCGATTATATAAAGTACCCATAAGCCATCCATCAGTATTAAAAACAAAGTGTCCATGGCTAATAGAACTGGATCTTAGAGACAAATACGAGCAAGCCGTATTAAGTTTTATGCTTGATCGAGCACTCAAACAGCTAGCTCCGCAATCGATTGCTGTAGGGACAGGTCAGCAATATTGTGCTTGGTTATTTACCCATAAAAAAACCGAAAGTATAGCCAAAGATTTAGGGTTACGCGCAATCCAAAAACGAGGGAGAGATAAAAACATACTGCTACGATACTACGATCCTGCTGTCTTTTTTCAGCTAATGAGTATATTAGACAGCAAACAACAAAACAAACTATTAGGCAATATTGAAAAATGGGCAATGCTAACTCGACAAGGTACCCTTAATATTAAACAGCAGATCGAACCCGTACAATTCTCCTTAATGGGGAGTTTATGGATCACAACCGATCAACATCAAAAATTGGATTGTATTGGAATTAATAATCAAATTATTCGTTCAGAACAAATAAAACATCCAGCAAAAAATATTGATGAAATTCAATCATTACAAAAAATTACTCCTTGTTTAATTCGTTTAATGAATAACAATATTCACGAAAAAGAATTAAAACTTGAATGGGCAAAATTGGCATTAAAATGGGGGTATGATTTTGATTGTCACCCCAAAATTGAAAGTAAAATCAAGCAATGTACGGATCTTGGTAAATATTATCGACTTTTGGGCGAATTGAATAAAATAAGACCAGATGATTGGCAAATATATTTACAAGAACTGAATGAAAAATAAGGGATTGATAAGGATTAAACATGAGTGAACAAAGTGAAAAAAAACAGTGTGATTGCCAAAGAGAAGGACTGGCTATTTTTCCTACCCGTTATACGGTAGTTCCTACTTATATTAAAAGTGCTTGTCCAACATGGGCAAAGTTAGACGGAGTAACCACTGTTTCCTTAAATAAGGATTACCAGTATCATGTTCGCCGAATTAGAGCTGGGTTTATTTATATTTATTTACCTTCAGACGCAGACAGTTCTAATGAAGACGCTAGCTCACAAAGTGAATCTGCACAAGAGGAGTTAGAAAACCGTTATTGGTTAATTTATAGCGTTGATGATGAAGGTCGGTTTACTAAACTAAATGGCATGCAGTCGACAAAATCGGTTGATGTGAACGAAAACGGATCCTACCACTGCCCAAACTTATTAAGTAACCCTACGTTAAATGCTTTTCTTACTATACCGAACCCTTCGCGTTACAGTAAAGTTTATATTGCTTATAGTGAGTTTCCTTGGACTGTTGAAGCGATGCAAGAATATCGCAAAACACCAACTCCACGTATGCAAGAATTGGATATTGAGGCTTGGCAAAATAAAAACTATAACCAAGAAAGTGCCACTATTGCTTCAGAACGATCAATTACTAATATTTTAGATTTTAATTTTGATTTTATCCAAAAAAATGCTTTGCCTGATACAAAACATGAATTTTATCAAAGTACCCAATCAGTCAATGCTATGCAAGGGCCACTATGGCTGTATGATAAAAAATCAATTTTATTAAATAACGATTATCAAAAAATCACCCAAATTAATACAACCGAACAACCGTGGGCGATTTTTAAAACCAATACCAATAAATCGGAGGCACAGCTTTCAGCTGAAATGCACGATTCATATGTACAAAAATTACATAGCACGATGCAAAGTTATAGCGGTGATCATGGGCAACCAATGTTGCTAGCACTGGATGATGCAATAGGGGTAGCGCTCGATCTCAACAACTACTATACCGATATTTTCGGTCACTTGGGTCAATTTAACAAAGAAGCCGATATGGAATTAGATGTTAAAGAGATGATGAAAGTGGTGGAAACCTATTCCGAATATCAAGTAGCGCAAGAAGATTTCAAGTTTTCCCCTACAAATGACGAACTCTATTTAGCGACAGCAAATGGTAAAAGGTTAGCAGATCTTGATTACCAAGAAGAATTTTCATTATCACAATTAAAAGATATAAGCGATAAAGAATATGAAAGTATTTCGCAATATAACAAACATAAAATAGGAGGTAAATTTAAAGTAAGGGGTATTATTGATAATATGAATAAGATATATGGTACGCCTAAAGCTGAAGATGGGCTTAAAGCACCTATAAATCGTAATTATTATCAAATGGTTAGATCGTACATTTTATTGGTTAAAGAGTATTTTTATGGCAAACCGCTTGGGCATGAATACTATTACCGATTTATGAAATTTTTAAAATTGAATTATTTTGGTGAAGGTCCTTCAATATATGAAAACCCCTGGTATAGTGATCAACTAATTGACGGAGAATACCTAGAAAACAGCATTTATGCTAAAGCTATAAAATATTCCTCGTTTAGTTATGAAGCCCCAATTGAAGAAATTAAGCAAGATGCCAAATTATTGGATAAAGTTTATGAAGCATTGATTAAAGAGTATTGTGACAAAGCAAAAGAACATCAATCACTTCTTTATAGAAAAACACAAAATGAGTTTAAAAAATATAAACAGTGCTTGATTTCTCACCATTTTGAAAATGTGGAAAAAAAATTTAACCAACATATTAAGCAAATTGCCAGTGAACGAGCCAAGCAGCTTATTAATTGGATTAAAGAAAGCCATTATTTAACCTTTGTGAATGATCTATCGTACGAACGTAATATTGAGCTCGACAACAACAGTGCGGTATGGGGTAAATGCCAAACAAAAATAGAAGAAGAATTGAAAAAGGCAATAGAATCGAAAGAAATAGAAGATTATCAAGAAAAAGAGTTATTAAAAATTAACCTTAATGGTTATTATTTTACCGCTGTGGTTAACCGCACTTTTAAAGGATTAGAACAAACCGAAGAAGGCAACGCCTTTATTGAACAGCTGTTAGATATCCAGCAATTTAGTATTGAAGGCGAAACCTATATCCATATTAGAACCTCGATTGCGGCATTATTATGGCGTACAATCAGTTATGACTGGCAGCTAACTTGGGACGTATTAAAAGAAATATACAAAGCAGTAGATGTTAATAAAGGTAAAGAATATGCTGAAGATGCGCTTACAAAAGCAATTAAATCCAACATATCAACCTATATCGTTAATTTACGCAAAGCCAACCTAGTGCTAGAACATATCATGGAGTTAAAGAAACTGCAAAATAAACAGGGGCTAACTACTATTGCGATTGACACCAGCTTTGGTAAACATAACATTATTACCCGTTGGTTTAGCAATTACGACAACCCGGGCACCATCAATAATTACACATTAAAACTGTATGATAAACTGGTGACAATGTGTGAGCCAATTAACACTTGTTTATACAGCTTAGGGGCAATGATTGCCGAAACCGCTGCCTTGGCGCTATCTGGCGTTGTTTGGAAAACGGCTGTCACTTATGCGCATATGAAATATCAAATTATGGCGACTTATAAAACCTTTAAAGCGCAAAGCTTTGTGGGGGTGCCCGTGGGCGGTGGCTTGCATGTTTTGCTTAGCACTTACCCTGCTCAAGTAAAAAAAACCTTAAAAGAACTGCGTGACAGTTTAAACAGCGCCATTAAACAGCTTGATAAACGCTTTACCGAACAATTTGTTGAGCTCGATCACCTATTTAAAAAGCAAGTTAATGTGGTGTTTAAAATTTTTTCTGAACAGGCAACTCAACAATTAACCACTAATCAAATTCATCTGCGTAGCGCAAGGTTAGGTTTTTTAGTAGGGGCGTTTGAAGCCTATAACTGGCAATACATTATAAATAAAGAGCCGTCACTATTTGCTAACGATACCGACATTTTATTAGAAAAAGCCATGGCAACTAGTTCGTTAGCAGCCGCCGTTGCCGACACCGTAGCATCAACCATTTTGGCACGTAACCCAAGGGCAATAAAAGGCTTTCGGTATGCTAAAACAGGCTTTGGCGTGTTTACTGCATTAACTTATTTTATCTCTGCGGTTGAAATGGGGATAGGCGCTAAGGACAACTACAAATATGGCAATTCATATGCCACTTGGTCGGGAGGGTTAGCGTGTGGACTAAACACGACGGCTGGTGGTTTATATATGTTATATGGGTTATCGTACCGTTATGAATGGGTACAAACCCTGTTCCGTGTAAAAATTCAGAAACTAATCTTGCGCAAAGGGCTTCAACAAGCCTTTAATTTAGGCGCCTGCCGATTATTACTATTCCGTGTTGCTGGAGTGGTTGGAGGGTTAGCGGCACTATTAACATGGATTTATGAAATTTGCAAAGATAACGATATTCAAATTCATCTTAAATTTTCAGCACTAGGCAAAAAAAGAGATGAGCAAAAATTTACCAATGCCGCGCAACAGGCTAACCATTTTACAACTATTGCTGAATTAAAAGGTTTTTTTGACGATGCGATCTTTTCCACTCAACAAGCAAATAGTGCGCCGCAAACGCCCCCTAAAACCGAAGATCAAAGCGATCAAGAGCAATCGCAACACCCCGCCATTATGTTACAAATTGAGCAGGAAGTATTAAAATGGTTGGATTAATGGTTGCACAAGGTGGTTAATCATCGCTTTATTAATAAAAAGCGGGTATAGCCCCCCGCTTTTAATGCATTCTTAGTTCATCTTCTTCTATCGGTGGGTACCCTGACCATTCGCTAGGGTGATTAACCGCCCCCATTTTTAATGCATATTTACGCCATAATTGCGCACGGGGAATATCTTGCTCTTCGCGTTTATAATAGTGACTTAACGACGTTATGATAATGTGATTGCCTTGAATGGCTTCTTTGGTTAAATAACGCTCTTTTAGCTTTGACAGTTCGCCAACTGTATTGCCCAGTAATACATCAAAGGTGTTTCTTGGCCATTTTGCATAAATGTGTATTTCCCACCCTTCCTGCATATTTAGGTTATAAAACCCATTAAGAAAATGAAAGCGATCATAGATCCAATCTTCATCGCACACCTTTTCACGAGCACTATATTGGGAACGATATTTTATTGTTTGATTTTTTAATTGTGTTCTAAATTTATATTGATTAGACATTATAACCCTAAGGGTATGCCATAAGTTATCATCGGGTTGCAATTGATAGGCTTGCTCAAGTAAGGTAAAGGCTTTATATTCATCGACTTTGGTACCTAAGCCTTGCATATACATAAACGCTAATGTCCTTATAGCAGGGACAAATTGTTGCTTAGCGGCTTGTTCATAGAGTTTAAAGGCATGATTTTCATTTTTATCAACCCCAATACCAAATAGATAAAAATAAGCCAAATTGGTTTGTGCTAGGGCATGCCCTTGGTTGGCAGCTTTTTGGTACCATTCAATGGCTTTTTGTAAATCAGGCTCGACCCCTTGGCCATATTCACTCAAGGGGTAAACTCCGCGGGGATAATATTCAATAGGTAAG
>NZ_LZHM01000072.1:0-34077 GCF_001690875.1 Gilliamella sp. wkB18 | reverse complement strand
GGAAAAAGAAAATAAGAAAAACTAAAAGTTAATACTTTTTTGATAAATTTTTTGACGGGTTTCTTTTTTTTCTTTTTATTATCTTCTTGATAAAAAGGCTGGTAGTATTTATCCTTTATATTCAGTAGAGGAACTTTATTTTCAATATCAGGAAAACAATCAAGATCCAAATCAAATAATATGGTTTCATTACAATAATTTAAAAAGAAAATAATTTCTTCCTTACTGTTACACATCCCTATTACCCATTTTATTAATCCTGATAATATTACAATAAAATAAGTCTTATTATCATTTAATAAATTATTATCTGAAAGCCTTAATAATAAATATTTCATTACATCTATTGCATCAAACATCTTTTTCCTATCTTTAGCTGAAAAATATGTTTTATGCATTATAGAATCACTTCGAAGTAAATAATTATAAAGATGAACATCAATAGCATAAATCGTTTTTGCACAACAAAGATATTGCAATACAAATGCCATATCATCATGATAATAACCTGAAGGAAAGGCTATATTATATTTTTCAATAATACTTCTTTTAAAAATTTTATTCCAAAGAACACTATTAACTCTAGTTTTAAAAGGAAAAGTTAATGAATGAAGACCATAATAAGTTAGCTTATGATAATCAATATCATTATCACGCAAATCATATTTTTGTTCATCTTTGACAACATTACAATTACATATGGCTAAATCAACACTTTTAGATTGAATAGTTTCCAACATTTTTTCACACATTGTTGGCTCGTACCAATCATCACTATCACAAAACATAATGAATTCACCACAAGATTTTTTTAATCCTTTGTTTCTTGCTTCTGCAGGCCCACTATTTTCTTGATCAATAACAATTATGCGTTTATCTTTTTGTGAAAAACTATTCAATATAGTTAAAGAATTATCTTTAGAACCATCATTAACGCATATAATTTCAATGTTTTTAAAAGTTTGATTTAATAAACTATCAATGCACTTTTTAATAAATTTATCACAGTTGTATACAGGTATAATAATTGATATATCAGGTAACATCTATTCCTCACAATATAACTGATAGAGAAAAATTTTTTCTAACGTAAATTTTTTATTATACGATAAAACCAAGAAATTTCTTATTTTAATTTTTTCTTTGTATTTTTTATATAGCTATCCCATAAAATAGTACAGCTCAAAGTAGATATTCCAGTTAAAGAGCTTTGCCGAAAATATGGCATGAGTAATTCCGCCTTTTATAAATAGAGAGAAAAATATAACAGTATGGAAAACTCAGATAACAAACTTTTAAAATAATTTGAAGCAAAATATCGGAAGCTTAATCAAGCTTGTTGAGTTAAATTTAAAATCACAGCTTCATGAGAAAATCATAAACAAGCTAGCTCCCACCAAAGACGAAAAACATCAGCAAAAGAGCTACAAGTTACTAAATATATCTTAATTACCATAAGTTGTTCTATTGATGGATTAAGTGGTAGTGCTTACTACAACTTAACTTACTAGATAACTCAACGATTATTTTGATATTGAACAATATATAGATGAAAAACATTTACCTGGGGGCCTAAATATTTTCATTGTATATCTGAAAGCTAGGCTATAAATGGAAGCATAGCCGTATTTATTGGGTATATTGTGAGTTAAAATTTAACCTCAAAATAAAGCGTAAAAGCGTATCCCACTATTAGCACCAGAAAAAGTGAACGCTCTTCAATAAATAAGGTAAATGTTGATCAATGGATTTTATGAATGATAGTAGTCAAAATCAACGTTATATTAGAACTTTCAACGTCATCAATAATTTCAACCGAGAAGCATTAGGGATTCATTGGCATTGCTGTCAAATTATCGGTTGGTAGAATTTACCTATTATCTAGATAAATTGACTGATATCATCGGTGATATAATCAAAATATGGGGCAATAATGAACCTGAATTTACTGGAAGAATCTTTACCTCTTGGGCAAAACCTTAAAGTATCACCATTGATTATATTGAGCCTGATAGCCCATATCAAAATGATTACAATGAACGATTTAACCAGACTTACTGAACCGATGTGTTAGATTTGTATTTTTTAACAACCTAGAACAAGCTGGGAGAATGACCGAAGAATCACTCGCCATTTATAATACTTAAAGATCCCATGAGGTATTAAATAATATGATCCCTATTGAATATAGTCACTAAAATAATCAACATAATTTTCTACGTTAGTTTTGGACTAAAAATGGAGTATTTACAGTTAAACCACATAAAGCAGTTTTGGAAAAAACGCCTTATGAGTTTTTAGAAGATTATTTTAACCATGGAGTATAAATAATTGGGTATTTTCTGTTTTACTACTTACTAAACCTAGTGAACTGTATTATTATCAATTGTGCCAATAAGCCCTTTTTTGTCAGAAATTAAAACGTTGGCAAACCATGATGTTCTAGCCCTCAAAATTTCCTTGGGATATATTGCACAGTGACAAACTCGCATTCGCTATAAATTATACTTCCAGTGTGTTGCAATGTGCTCGTTTATTGTAAATTAGACCTGTATTTAGAATCAATTTTGATGATTTTTTTCAAATGTATATTATTAATATTGTTCTAGGCATAAAGCATTGTTATTGTTAATTTTTGGAGAAATTAAATTATAACAACAACTTTATGCCTTTTTAAAGATAAACAGCTCCTAAATTGCTTTTTAAAAAATTTTTATAATTTTTTATATATTCGATAAATATAATATGGAAAAAGCAAATAACTACGAATGATAACTAATATTTTACCAAAAATCATTTTGTTAACTTTAGCTATTTTCTTAATCTCTTTCTGACTGGATACATTATTTTCTTTTTGAATATTATGTAGCTTTCTGAAGAAATCATAATTTTTATCTTTTACCATATTTATGTAATAACGTTCATTACTTTCAGGGAAAATATCTAGATCTAAATCAAAAATCAGTTTCTCATTACAATAATTTAAAAAATAAACCATTTTCTCTTCATTGTTATTATATTTTAATACCCATTGAATCACTGAAACTAACTTTGTTATAAAAAGCTTTTTATTACCAACCAAATTATTATTTTCAACTAATTTAGAATAAAAATATTTCATTGCATCAATTACATCAAATAATTTTTTTTCATGATTTGGTGTAAAATAAGTTTGATGCATTATCGAATTGCTTCGAAATACATAATTATATAGATTACAATCAATTGCATACAAATTTTTTGACGAACAAAGATATTGTAAAATAAACGCCACATCGTCATGATAATAACCAGATGGAAAATCAATATTAAATTTATCAATAATACTTTTTTTGAAGATCTTATTCCAAAGGACACTACTAACTTTATGCCTCAGTTCAAAAGTCAACGTGTGATATCCAAAAATATTTAGTTTATGATAATTAATATCATCATCACGCACATCATATGATTTGTCATACTTTACAATATTGCAATCACACATAACCATATCGACATTTTTTAGTCTTATTGTTTCCAACATTTTTTCACACATAGTTGGTTCATACCAATCATCGCTATCGCAAAACATGATGTATTCACCTTGTGCAATAGCTAGTCCTCTATTTCTAGCAATTGCTGGACCTTGATTTTCTTGGCTTAACAAAACGATATGAGAATGTTTACTAGCATAATCCTTTAAAATGTTAAGCGACTCATCAGTAGATCCATCATCGATACAGATGATTTCTATGTTATCTATAGTTTGATTTAATAAACTATCAATACTTTTTTTCAAATATTTATCACAATTATAAACAGGTACAATAATTGATATATCTAATGACATTAGAACCTCATAATATTCAAATTAGTTAAACTAGCCGCTGTATACCCATAAATAAAGTTATTCAAGATAATAAATTTATAATGTTAATT
Source organism: Gilliamella sp. wkB18 (assembly GCF_001690875.1). Classification (NCBI taxonomy): domain Bacteria; kingdom Pseudomonadati; phylum Pseudomonadota; class Gammaproteobacteria; order Orbales; family Orbaceae; genus Gilliamella; species Gilliamella sp. wkB18. Next base: position 30,159 of record NZ_LZHM01000072.1, on the reverse strand, counting down.
AATCGCTCTACTACAAGAACGCTCATATCAATCCTACCTTATTGCTAATATAGTTTTGATTTATTTCCCTATTCTAAAATATGAAAAACCAAGCTTATTAGCAAGATCACAATCTAAAAGATTACGAGCATCAAAAATATTTTTCGTTCTCATCGTTGACGCTATGCGATTCAAATCGTAATTTTTAAAATCATCCCATTCAGTTAAAATTACTAAAATATCTGCCCCATGAGCTACTGAATACATGTCATCAGCATAACAAATTTTATCGTCAAGCAGCTCTTTTGCATTTCCCATTCCTTTAGGATCATAAGCAATAATTTTTAACTCTGCTTTTAATAATTCTGCAATAATTTCCATTGCAGGACTTTCTCGACAATCATCCGTACCACCTTTAAATGCCAGCCCTAATACAGCAATTTTTGCATTTTTAACACTACTTACTTTTTCAATAATTTTTCCAGCAATATTCTGTTTTCGTTTTTCGTTGCCTTTTATTGCCGCATCAATTAGTGTAAGCTCCACACCATTTTGCTTAGCCATAAAATGCATGGCATGAGTATCTTTAGGGAAACAGCTGCCCCCATAACCTGGTCCAGGGTTTAAAAATTTATTACCGATACGAGAATCTAACCCCATTCCTTTCGCTACTTCGTCTATATCAGCATGTGCTTTTTCACAAAAATCCGCCATTTCATTGATATAATGGATCTTCATCGCTAAAAATGCATTAGAAGCATATTTGATCGTTTCACTTGATCTTCTTTTCACAAATAAAATTTTTGATTTTTCAGAAAATGGCTTATATAACTCCGTTAATATTTCTTTTGCCTTTTCTGAATTGGTTCCTATTACAATACGATCAGGATTGAAAAAATCATAAACCGCAAAACCTTCTCTCAAAAATTCAGGCAAAGATACCACGTCAAATTTTGCCTCTGGGTTTCTTTTAGAAATTAACATTTCGATATCATCACCTGTACCAACAGGAACAGTAGATTTAGTTGCAATCACTGTATAGCCATCTAGATATTGAGCAAGTTCGGTAGCAGCTGCATGAACATATTTCATATCGGCTTCTTTAGTCACTGGATGGGGAGGTGTTCCTACTGCAATAAGGACAATATCTGCCCCAGCAACTCCTTCTTGCATAGAGGTTGTAAATGAAATATTTCCATTTTTTAAGTTTTTCTTTAATAGTTCTTCTAAACCATCTTCAAAAAGAGTAACTTCGCCTCTTTGTAATTTTTCTATTTTTGACAGTTCTCTGTCAATACAGATAACTCTATGACCTAATTCAGCTAGTCCAACACCTGTAGGCAACCCTACGTATCCCGTACCAATAATACCTATTTGCATTATTTATCACCTCTATTATTCATTATTTCAGATTTAAAATATTCAATCGTTTTGTCTAAACCATGATCTAAATCAATCTTTGGTTTCCATGATAATTTTTCATTCGCTAGAGATATATCAGGTTTACGCTGAGTAGGGTCATCTTTAGGCAAGTCACAATAAACAATTCTAGATGTTCCACCAACTTTAGCTATTACTTTTTCAGCTAACTCTTTTATCGTGAATTCACCTGGGTTACCTGTATTTACTGGTCCAACAAAATCATCCGAAGTTTTCATCATTTTGATAATTGCATCAATTAAATCATCTACATAACAAAATGAACGAGTTTGAGTACCTTCCCCGTAAATAGTAATATCTTCTCCACGCAGTGCTTGGCAAATAAAATTACTTACGACTCTTCCATCTTTTGGATCCATTCTTGGGCCATAAGTATTAAAAATGCGAATAACTTTTATTTTTACATTTTCTTCGCGATAATAATCAAAAAATAAACTTTCTGCACAACGTTTTCCTTCATCATAACAAGCTCTTATGCCATTAGGGTTTACATTTCCACGATAACTTTCAACTTGGGGGTGAACTAACGGATCGCCATAAACTTCTGAAGTAGAGGATAACAATATTTTGGCATTTTTCTCTTTTGCCAATTCAAGTAGATTAATTGCCCCATAAACACAAGTTTTTGTTGTCATGATGGCAGCTTTTCCCTGATAAGCAGGAGGCGAGGCTGGACAGGCTAAATGATAAATTTCATCTAAAGAGCCATCGATTTCAATAGGATTAATAACATCATGGTTGATAAATGAAAAATTAGGGTGATCGATTATACTTGCCAAGTTTTTCATTCGACCTGTATAGTTATTATCCACGCAAATTACTTTGTTTCCTTCATTAATCAGTCTGATGCACAAATTTGATCCGAGGAAACCACTCCCACCTGTTACCAAAATGCTTGCCATTTATAATCTCCAATAACAATGACTTTATAATTTTTTAGCAAAAACGAATTTCTAGCTTGCTATATTTAATTTAAATTGATTTGATTTATTTTTTGACTAAATATGAATTAAAATATTATATTTTTCTTTTTAATTCTACAACTTATGGAGTGAGCAATGATAAATCTATATTCATGTTCTCCCTAACAAAAAAATTATTTAGCTTTACAAGCGAGTAAGTATAACTATATTATCTCATTATTGACAATATATTTTGTAATTATTTTGTAATTCATTGTAATCTTATTAGCTCTCCTCACTTTTCAATATTACAAAAAAACAGGTAAGATTCCCTTCAATTTGATTAATTCATATAGCAACCTTCCCTAAACATAAAAAGTTAGAATATAATAGCGCTAAAATAAATACACCTAACTATATAAATGAAAATTACGGCTATAATTATTTTATACAATGCAAATATTGAAAATTCTAAAACTTTTCAATCATTATTAAGTTCAGATAAAAATGGTATCACTTTAAATGTAATTATATGGAATAATGGCCCGAAAGCACTGAATCATCAGGAATGTATACAATATAAATCCATTTGTGACAGTAAAAACATTCACCTTTCTATCTATGAAAACCTTCATAATATTGCTTTAAGTAAAATCTACAACATTTTTATTAAGCAAGAAAATTTTGATTTTTTCACTATCTTGGATCAAGACTCAATATTAAATAATGATTTTTTCCAAAACATTATCATGAATGATAATTTTGATGTAATTGTTCCTGAAATCTATTCTACTGGATGGATTTCAGAACAAAATTCATTATGTTTCCCAATATATCACGAAACACGAAAACTTTTTGATAAAAAAGTTTTTACTATGGGAGAAATTGAGTCTATCTCATCTGGATTAACACTATCTAACCAATTAATAAAATATATAATCAAAAAAAAGCAAGCTGTTTTCGACGAACGTTATGCACTTTATGCCATTGATACCAGTTTTTTCCTTGATTTAAAAGCATTAAAACAAACTCAATTTAAAGGGATATGTGTGGGGAAAATTAATCATTCTTTGGATTTTAACTTACAGGATAGAAAAAAAATAAGTGCCACAAGAAGACTAGAAATGGAATATTCAAAAGTATTAAATAAAATTTTTTATGATAAAAAAAGCCGGTTAAATGTCTTTTTATATTTATTAAGAAAATTTACAAGAAGTGAGTATTCGTTCTCAGAATTTCTTGAATTAGTAAAATGTCTTTTTAGAAAAAAACACCCTCGTTCTTGTATACCTCTAACAATGAATCAATTACTCTAAATGGATGCGAGGAATCGCATCAATTAATGCTTTATTCCAATCAGACCCTTTTATCTCTAACTGTTTTATTTTATCCATGTTTAAAACAGAATATAACGGTCTTTTAGCCTTAGTTCGATACGCTGAGGTTAAAATTGGCTTTACTATTATATTGTGATTAGTCATAAGATTTAATTCATTAGCTGTTGCAAATATCTTAGAGGCAAACTGGAACCAACTTACATACTTATCACCACAATAATGATATATGCCACCTTGAATATCATTCATTAACATTTTTAAAATCGTTTTAGCAATATCACCTGCATACGTTGGACATCCTAGCTGATCATTAATAATGGTTAATTCAGATCTAGTTTGACCAAGTTTTAACATTGTTTTGACAAAATTATTGCCATATTCGCTAAAAACCCAAGAGGTTCTAATTACAATTGCAGAGGAATAATTATCTAAGACAAACAATTCACCAGCTCGTTTAGTCTCACCATAGACATTAACAGGATTGGTTAAATCATCCTCTAAATAAGGGAAGCGTTTGGTACCATCAAAAACATAATCGGTCGAAACATGAACTAGTTTTGCTTGATATTTTTTGGCAACTATTGCTAAATTCTTAGGACCGACTGCATTAACTTTATAAGCTAATTCATATTCATCTTCTGCTTTATCTACTGCAGTATATGCTGCAGCATTTACAATGGCATCTGGTCTATGCAAGGCGACAAAATTATCAACAGCTAAGTCATCAGTTATATCTAATTGCTGGCTGTCTGTGGCAAGTAATTGCCAATCTGAAGGAAAGATATCTTTAAAACAATGTCCTAATTGACCATTAGCACCAGTTAACAAAACTTTCATCAATTAACTATAACTCCTGTAGTTTTTTGCCTAACTTATCTTTTGCCGATAGTAATGGATTTGAAATCGGCCATCTGATATTTACTGTTGGATCGTTCCACAATAAACACCCTTCTGATTTAGGATCATAATAGTTAGTACATTTATATTCAAAGTCAGCAATATCTGACAACACAGCAAAACCGTGAGCAAGCCCAGGGGGAATCCACAGCTGCGTTTTATTTTCTTCTGTTAAGGTAACACCAACCCATTTTCCATAAGTTGGGGAATCTTTACGAATGTCGACAGCTACATCAAAAACTTCACCTCTAACAACTCGAACAAGTTTTCCTTGAGGATTTTGTTTTTGAAAATGTAATCCCCTCAACACCCCTTTTTGTGAACGAGAATGATTATCTTGAACAAAATTAAGTTCTATACCTAACATATCTTGATAACGTTTTTGCTCAAAAGTTTCGAGGAAAAAACCTCTCTCATCGCCAAACACTTTAGGCTTTATAATTTTTACATCCTCAATATTCGTTGCAATAACTTCCATTTTTCCACCTATTGTTCTATCAATCTTGCTAAATATTGCCCATATAATGTTTTGCCTGAACTAACAGCTTCTTCTTTTACTTGTTCAGCGCTTAACCAACCATTACGATAAGCTATTTCTTCAAGACAAGCTACTTTGAGCCCTTGCCTTTTTTCTATCACTTGAACAAACGATGATGCTTCAAGTAAACTGTCATGTGTACCTGTGTCAAGCCAAGCAAAACCGCGTCCTAGGATTTCAACGTTTAACAATCCTGCATCCAAATACATTTGATTAAGAGTCGTAATTTCCAACTCACCACGATGAGATGGTTTAACTTGTTTTGCCATTTCAACCACATTTTCATCATAAAAATAAAGACCAGTTACAGCCCAATTGGATTTTGGTTTGACGGGTTTTTCCTCAATGGATAACGCTCTAAAATTTTCGTCAAAATCAACGACGCCAAATCGTTCTGGATCAAGCACTTGATAACCAAAAATTGTTGCACCTTTTTTTTGAGCAGCAACTCTTGCTAATTTTTTGCCAAAACTCTCTCCAAAGAATAAATTATCACCCAGCACTAAAGAACAGCGTTGTTTTTGAATAAATTCTTCACCAATTAAAAAAGCTTGAGCTAGTCCTTCAGGTTTAGGTTGTTCAGCATAACTAAGTTTAATGCCAAATCGTGAACCGTCACCTAATAATCGTTGAAACATGGGTAGATCATCAGGAGTAGTAATAATCAAAATATCACGAATACCAGCAAGCATAAGCACCGATAAAGAATAATAAATCATAGGTTTATCATAAACAGGCAACAATTGTTTAGAAACACCACGAGTTATAGGATAAAGGCGAGTTCCTGACCCACCTGCAAGTACAATTCCTTTCATAAATTTACCTACTATTTAATAATGCCTTGTCTCGATCTTACATATGAGCCATCTTTAATACGCTCGCACCAATCTTTATTTTTTAAATACCATAAAACAGTCTTACGCATACCCGTTTCAAAAGTTTCTTGCGGTTTCCAACCTAAATCTTGATATATTTTTGATGCATCAATAGCATAACGTTGATCATGACCAGGCCTATCAGTAACATATGTAATAAGGTCTTTATAATGATTAATACCTTGGGGCTTATTTGGGAACAATTCTTCAAGCAAATCACAAATGAGATTTACAACATCAATATTTTTTTGCTCATTGTGTCCACCAATATTGTAAGTCTCGCCTATCTTTGCTTTAGTAGCGACAAGATAAAGCGCTCTTGCATGATCTTCGACATATAACCAATCCCTAATTTGCTGACCATTACCATAAACAGGCAAAAGTTTTCCCTCTAAAGCATTTAAAATCATTAATGGAATCAATTTCTCTGGAAAATGATAAGGTCCATAATTATTAGAACAATTAGTGATAATTGTAGGCAAACCAAAGGTTCTATTCCATGCTCGAACTAAATGATCACTTGAAGCTTTCGATGCCGAATATGGACTACTTGGCGAATAAGGTGTTTTTTCAGTGAATAAATCATTAGTTCCATGCAGATCACCATAAACTTCATCGGTAGAAATATGATGAAAACGGAAATTCGCTTGTTTATTTTCATCTAAAGTTCGCCAATAGGCTAAAGTAGATTCCAAAAGCGTGTAAGTTCCAATTACATTGGTCTCAATAAATGCAGCAGGGTTATCAATTGAACGGTCAACATGACTTTCAGCCGCTAAGTGCATAATGACATCTGGGCAAAATTCTAATATAGCAGTATCAAGTGCATTTCTATCACAAATATCGATTTGCTTGAAACGATATCGTTTATCTTCAGATACGTTATCTAATGACTCCAAATTCCCAGCATAAGTTAATTTATCAATAACCAATACATCATCATTAGTTTGTTCAATAATATATCTAACAACAGCAGAACCAATAAAGCCAGCTCCCCCTGTAACAATCACTTTCATTAATCAATCCTCTAAAATCCTATGCAAGGAATAATAATAACAAAGTTAATAAATAGCAATATTTAGAATTAGGTATTAATCGTAATATTTTCAAAAAATACCCTAGTTCCTCACCAATTTACAACCATTGTATTCGTAATTCTTTATATGTTATATTGTTAGCAATTTCCACTGCTTAATTTATTCAACATATCAACATGAGAATAAACGTATTAACTGTTCTATATAATTGTGCTTTATCTGATTCTGAAACGTTAAGATCAATTTTACAAACAAATTTAGAATCCATTAAATTAAATATGATTGTTTGGAATAATGGACCAAATTTACTTAAAGAACAAGATATCAAAAATTATTTAGAGCTAAGTCAAAATAAAGGAATAACAACATCAATTTATCAAGATGTTCGAAACCTATCTTTAAGTAAAATTTATAATCATTTTATTAATAAATTGGATTATGATTTTTTCGTTATTTTTGATCAAGATTCAAATATTGATTGCTCTTTCTTCCAAAACATCTATCATAACAGCCATTACGCAATTGTTTGCCCAGCAATTTTCCCTAAGCAAAAAATTGATAAACAATGTTTCCCTTCTGATTTTGAGCAAAGAGAGCAAGTTACACCACCTGGAGAATTCAACTTAAGTAACACTAGAACGATCAATTCAGGCACTGCATTATCTAAAGACTTAATTGATAAATTGCTGGATAATCATCATTATGTTTTTGATGAAAAATTTGCTTTCTATCACACAGATCACCGCTTATTTGATTTAATTCATGCAACACCACAAACTGCGATGTTAAAAGGTTTATGTATAGGAAAAATGTATCATGATATGACTTGTGAAATCTCCTATAATGAACTTAGCGAACGTGCAAGGCTTGAAATCGCTTATGCAAAAATGTTAATGCGAATGTATCGAGCTCGCAACCCTAAAATTGAGGTGCTCCGAAACTTATTTTATGCATATAAAATGAAGAAAAAAGATAAGTTAAGTATTAAGAGCTTTTTGAAATTGTTGAAATGTGTAATAACAAAAGAACATCCGCGTTCATACGCCTCCATAAACAAAAATGTCAAACCAATTAACAGCAATGTCTCTTCTTAAAAAGATATTTTATTATGGCAAATGAAGAATCGATACTAAACCTTTCAATCATTATTCCTTGTTATAATGTTGAAAATTATATTGAACAGTGTCTTAATTCCATTGTTCAACAAGCAGTTCTACCTAAAGAAATTATATGTATAGACGATGGCGCCACTGACGACACCGCTGTTATTATTCAAGCATTTGCCGAAAAATTTTCCTGTGTGAAATATCTATACCAAACTAATCAAGGAGTTAGCCAAGCTCGGAATGCTGGAATTAATCAAGCAACAGGACAATATATTCAATTCGTCGATCCTGATGATATTTTACATCCTAATTTATTTGCAACGTTTTTAAACATTTTAAACATTGATGGCGCTATTGAATTATTTTATTTTGAAAACCAACGCTTTGAAGAATTGGAAAATCTAGAATTTAATAATAACGATAATAATTTAATCAAATTTAGCTCTGGTAATGAATTATTTGCATATCTAATTGAAAAAGAAAGATACCCAGCTGCGTGTTGGAAATATATTTTTAAAAAGAAAATGCTTAATGTACGATTTGAAGGAAGAAATCACGAAGATCACTTAATAACATTAAATATATTGTTATCTGCAAATTTGAGTTATTATACAAAAGCACCTCTATATTATTATAGAAAAAGATCTAACTCATTAACCAGCAATAAAAAAATAAGTAAACAATATGTTGAATTATTTGCTCAAGTCATTGATAAGTGCGCAAAATACGTACAAAAAAGCAATCTATTAACAAAGACAAAAACACAATATATAAATTTTCTACGTTCCGATTATCTTTTTAATATCAATATTTATTATTTACATAGAGAAAAACCACCCATAGTGGAAATATATACTCATATTTATGCACGGTTATTTATAAAAAATAAGTCAAAAATGCTGAGTAATATAATATATATGATACGTTATAGCTTTAGAAAGAAAATACCTTTAAAACACATTATGATATTGATAAGGGCTGTTTTGAATAAAGATATTAATTTCATGAATAACAAAATAAATGCCTTACTAAATTAATATACATAACAAAATGCTCCCTTTTAAAGTACAAAGCAAGCGAATATTGCTCACTTGTTTTATATAATCATCGCCTTACTCCATAATCCCTTAATTTATTGGCAATCGCTGTATGCGAAACGCCAAGCCTTTTGGCTAGTTTTCGTGAACTTGGGAATTTATCGTAAAGCCGCAATAAAATCTCTTTTTCAAATTGTTTAGTCATTTCATCAAGAGTTTTATTTTCGATATCATCTATCCATGGCAATTGTGTTTTCGTTGAGGATGGTAAAATAATATCTTTCACTGTTAATTCAGACGAGGTTAACTGAGCTAACGAAGAATAAAGAATATTTTTAAGTTGCCTTACATTACCTGGCCATGAATACCGTGACAAATAATCAATCACATCATTATCAACTAATGGTGGGATAACGCCTTGCTTATTTGCAAATTCAACAACAAACATATGAATAAGTAGTGGAATATCTTCCTTACGTTCTTGCAATGAAGGTAAATTAAGTGATAGTACATTAAGTCGATAATACAGATCTTTTCTAAATTTACCCTGCTCAACTAACACAGCCAAATCAGCTTTTGTTGCACAAATAATACGTACATCCACATAAACTTCATTATCATCACCGACACGGCGAAAATAACCGTCATTAATAAAACGCAACAATTTTGTTTGCATTTGAAACGACATTTCATCAATGCCATCAAGTAATACTGAACCACCATTTGCTTGTTCAAAAAATCCTTTTTTGCTTTCAAGCACGCCAGGATAAGCCCCCGCTGCATGACCATACAATTCACTTTCAACAACATCATCTGGCATAGCTGCACAGTTTAATGCTAAAAAAGTTTGATCTCCTCGAGGGCTATATAAATGGCAAGCATTGGCTAATAAATCCTTACCAGTTCCGGTTTCACCTGAGATCAATAAAGGCTCACGTTGCATCGAAAAAGCTTTAGCCTTATCTATCAACTTTTGCATAACATTACTTCTGGTCGCAAAAATATCAAAAGCTTGGCAATCAACAACATCAATTTTTGACAAACGTTTTTTTAAATACTCAATAGGTTGCAAAATATAAAGTGTTTTTAAGGCTACTTTGACTTGCTGTAACAAAAAGTATTGCGCATCTAACACAATAATTGTGTCATCTTGTTTTTCTAAACAAGTAGTATCATTCAGGTTAAACAATTCCCGATAGTCAATGGATTGATTTACCTTTAATAAATTAGGTGCAAATAATTCTTTTGCAGTTTGGTTATATGCAACCAAATTACAACTATTATCAATTTCAATTATTGCTACTTGCATTATATTCTGCCCACTTATCATTAAGCTTCATTAAATTATCATGACAGCGCTGCCAATCATGGCTTTTTACTAATTGAGAATAAGATATATGTGACTTTTTAAGTAATAAGTTTGCTTTATCATTTCTTAAAGGTTTAGCTCTATCGAGTATAGCAAGCTGTTCTAAAATAGCTAATGTAGCTAACCGGTTATTACAAGCCAAAAGTAGATCACAACCTGCCAATAAAGCTGTTTTAGCGCGCTCGGCATGATTCCCCATGACTGAAGCTCCTTCCATAGATAAATCATCCGAAAAAATAATACCGTGAAAACCTAACTTCTCACGTAATATTGTTTTTAGCCAATAAGGAGATCCACTTGCAGGCTTATCATCAAAATTAGAATAAATAACATGTGCTGGCATAATTGCATCAAGTTTTTTATCAGAAATAAGTTTAGCAAATATCTGCATATCATTATTAATTAACGATTTTTCACGGTGATCAACTGGAGTTTCTTTATGTGAATCGGCAATAACATGACCATGACCAGGAAAATGTTTTCCCGTTGTTTTCATTCCTGCAGCATGCATACCATCAATCATAGCTGATGAGATCTGATAAGCAATATTAACATCATAATGAAATGAACGCGTACCAATAGCTAAACAATCATGACCTAAATCTAAAACAGGTGCATAACTAAGATCAATATCAAAAGCCATTAACTCCATAGCAAGTAACCAGCCAGCATCAAATGCTAATGACTTAGCTTGTTCAAGCTCATTAACTGCAGCAAAAGATTGAGCTGGAGGAATGGCTGTGAATCCATTTTTAAAACGTTGAACACGCCCACCTTCATGATCAACTGAAATTAATAGACGTTTTGAAGATGCGGCACGAATCTCTTTTATCAAATCGGTTAATTGAGCAGGATCTTGGTAATTACGACTAAAAAGAATCACTCCTGCAACTAATGGGTTTTGCAAAAGCTTTTTATCTTCGAAAGAAAGTGATTTACCTTCGAAATCAATCAATAATGGTCCCATTATTTATTTTCCTCAAACTCTACACTTTGATTTGGATTTTCATCTTGAGTTTGAAGAAAATCTTTAGACGTAATTCTCTTTAAAATTTCCCCACTTTGAGTGGCAAGCAATTCCATTGAAAGATCTGCATTATTTTCATCACTTGGCGTCTTATAAATCGTAGTGAATAATACATAACCAGCATTCATTGATTTAGCTAAACCAATCATCTTACTACGCGATACTAACTTGTCATCTGATGAAATGCCTAAAGTCTGTTTAGCTAGAATTATTGATTTTTTATCAGCAACAATAAACGTATTTTGCTTATCCATGAGTTGATGCAATGTATCATCAACTTGATTATTAGCAAGATAATCACCACTTCTATTTTGAATATCACTTATCAATATGACATTATTACCCTCATATACTGGAGATGATTGTAATAATTGTTGTACATATGGTGATAATATGGCATACCAATCAACTTTTTTGGTAAACTGTGGTGGTTGTTCAACCACTGATTCAGTTGGTTGAATCACATCAACAGAAGAACTCACCTCAGCCTTTTCAGTGTTTGAGATAAGGTGGCATCCACCTAATAAAACGACAAGCAAATTTATAACTAATAACTGTTTAATTTTATTCATACTAAAATTACCCGACTAATCGACCTAAATTTTTTCCGCCTAACAAATGCATATGAATGTGGAAAACCTCCTGCCCTGCATCTTTATTACAATTCATAATTAAACGATAACCAGTTTCATCAATACCTTCTTGCTTAGCGATTTTAGCTGCCACAGTCACCATATGCCCAAGCATGGTCTCATCTTCTTCAGTAATATCGTTAATCGTAGGGATAAGTTTATTAGGAATAATTAAAATATGGATTGGAGCTTGGGGAGAAATATCTCGAAACGCAGTAACTTTGTCATCATGAAAAACGATATCAGCGGGAACTTCTCTTCGAATAATCTTACTAAAAATAGTTTCTTCTGCCATTGTATTTTCCTTTTACCAACATTCATCAACAAAAATTACCTTTGAGCAAGCATAACATATTTTAATAATAAAAGTGTATATATATAGTTACATATCGACAATCTTTTCTTAAAGTATTCCCTTAAAATTGCATAGCTAATTATCATTATGATATTAATCATCTTTATGCTAAAAAAATAAAGTTTTATTATTTTATCGTTTGATAGCCACTACGCAATATGGGCACACTTTATCCCATTGATATAACTATCTAAAATAATGGTAAACATAAAGTGGGCAAACCTAAACGACACTTAAGTAATTTTAGAATATTTCAATCCGATTTTATAACTCATGTAACACAACAGCATCAACAAAAGTAAACACAGCCATACTTCCAATCACTTTACTTTTTATTAAGCTATATCTTAACGATTTAATTTTGGAAACATGATAGGCTTGAGCTTAATTATAAAGCACATGATATACCTTAGCCTTTCGAAACCAACAATGTGCCTTGTTCAAATTCATTCCTGGCGAATTTCTTGAACGACAACGCTGTCATTATTTTGTCTTTTTTAAGTTATATCTTGATGATTTAATTTTTAAGAAATGGTGGGTCGTGAGCGATTCGAACGCTCGACCAACGGATTAAAAGTCCGCTGCTCTACCGACTGAGCTAACGACCCATCTACAGATGGTGGGTGATACCGGGTTCGAACCAGTGACCCCCTCCTTGTAAGGGAGGTGCTCTCCCAACTGAGCTAATCACCCCAAATGCTTCATAAACGAAACATCACGGTAAAGATTGGTGGGTGATACCGGGTTCGAACCAGTGACCCCCTCCTTGTAAGGGAGGTGCTCTCCCAACTGAGCTAATCACCCTTACCGTGTGGCTGTGCATTATAAGCCACACCTCATTTCAGTCAACCCTTTTTTTTATTTTTCTGCCAAATTGCCCCCGTTCGATTTAATTTTAAACATTTTTTGCGTGATAGCTCTCAACAAATCCTTTTTGTTAATTTTAACAGTGGTAAAAATGACTATTATCAAACAATATTTCTGGGCTAATTAAAAGATTATTAATTATGAAAATAAAAAAATGTCGAGTCATCATCTATATTGAACCCAAATTTTTACGTTATAAAATCCTACATACGAAGAAAAAAGAGGCTTTAACTGACCATAACTCCATGATTGAGTATCATTACCAATATTTTTCTGAAATTGAATTACTGATAAAAAAATTAAAAAAAAGTGTTTCACAATATGCTATTTTTGAACTTCATTTGGATAACACTTATATCCAAATGCAACAACTACCTTTACCTAAAATTAAAATTCAACTAAACGAAATCGCTTTATATGTTGAAGCATCAATTTACAAATTATTTCAATTATCATCTAAAAATGTATATTTTGATTTTAGTTATTCGTCTAATCAAAAACAAATAAATGTTGCAATATGTGAGCGTCATTTTATCGATAACTGGATTAAACTTTTTGAAAAATATAATCTATTACTAAGTTTCATTGGTTACTTAACCAGTGATAATAAATTAAATTTTTTGCCATGGAGGCAAGAAAAACAAAAAAAACAAAAATTACAACTCATATTCACAATTGCCAGCTTTATCGTGGTTTTATGCAGTTTATTTTTTTATATATGGATACAGGAACAAAACAAACTTAATTATTATGTTTTTAAAATAGCCGAACAACAAACTATTGAGAAACAATTAAGAAAAAAATTATCTAATTACCTTCCTATATCATCTTCAAGTCAAAAGCAAATTTACCAATCATTATTAATACTTTCTGAACAGCTACCTATTGGTAGTTGGCTAGAATCATTTAATTTTGTCAAAAATAAAATTTCAATAAAAGGATATAGTTTTAGCTATCTCGAAATTACTAATTTCAAAAAACGAGTATCAAAACAAGAAAGCATTAAAAAAAGCCAAATTCAAGCTATATTGGCTAACAAAAATAATTTTTTGTTTGAAATGGATATTGAACTAAATGAACAGTGATTTTTTTTATAGACCACTTTGGCAACAATACTGCCTCTGTTTTTTAAGTACGTTAGCGATATTTGCCATTGGCTATCTATTTTTTATTAATGATCTTGCTAATCAAGTACATCAAAAGACCATGTTATTTTATGCAAACAATCAAAATATTGAACAATTAAAAGCACAGCTTGCAAGATATCAAACAGATAAACCTTTCATTCTCATATCAGAACAGGATTTTGCAAAAGCAATTAAAAAAAATCATTTAACTCTGGGGTCTTTCAAACATTACCAAATGGAAAACACAGCAAATTGGGATATTGAATTATATGGTCAATTTAATAATCTAATTAATTTGATCACCTACTTTAATGAAAATTATTTTTATCTGGATTTTAAGAATTTAGATATCTATCAAGAAGATAATCATTTAAAGATATCATTTACGTTAGTATTGAAAAAGGAAATAGCATGAAAAACTATCTATACATTGGACTGGTATCTGTTTCAATCAGCTATTTTAATGTTTACGCCGAACAAAAAATAATACGCGATCCCTTTTACCCACAATATCAAACCTCATGCCATGAACAAAAAAACACCTTATTTAACCAAATACAAACTTGGCAATATAAAGGGCATATAAGACATAACGATAAAAATTATCAGCAAATTTGGTTAGCATCTCAAAATGAATGGTTGGATATTCTAGGGGATATGGATCCTAACATATTGTCACCTTGGCAAATCCACTCTTTATTAAACGATAAAATAATCTTTCAAGCAATGTTACCTCAATACTGTCAAGAAAGCATTTCATGGACAATATCACTAAATGAACCATAACACTATTTAACCCTGAGGTATACACCAATAATGAAAATTCAAAATATAAGCTTAAGAATAATAATACACTGCACACTAACTATATTTATCATATTAATTATTAGCACTAATTTAAGTAGAGCAAGCAACAATAAAATGTCAAATTTAAATCAGCCAGATTTAATTTCACTAAACTTTTATCAAACTGATATTGCTATTATTTTGCGTTCTTTAGCAAGCAGTAAACAGATGAACTTAGTCATGACAGAAGAATTATCCATTAAGCAAACAATCAAACTCGAAAATGTCGATTGGCACAAAGCTTTAACAATTATATTAAATTTAGCCAATTTACAAGCTGAAATTGATGACAATATTTTATTAATATCCAAAGCAGCTGATCCTGAACGTTTATATCAAAAACAACAAATTGAAAAACTAGAACAACAAAAAAAACTCTCTTTAGATTCAATTGCTATAGCAGTGAATCATACTGATCCTTCCCAATTGCTTGAAACAATTCAACAACAAGAATTATTATCAGAACAAGGCAAAGCCACAATCGATAAACGAACAAACTCAATAATCATTACCGATTCATCCAAACAATTAAATGATATAAAAAAGCTTATTCAAACACTTGATAAACCAATACCGCAAATACATATTTCTGCTCACATTGTTAATATGAATGAAGAAAGCCTGTCCGAACTTGGTATAAAATGGGGATATTCAGGAAAATCTTCTCAAGTTTTAGACAACCTTGCTATCGGATTGGATGTAACTAATCCAGCCACAACAGCAGGATTTAATCTAGCTAAAATTTCAGGCAATTTACTTAAATTAGAATTATCTGCACTTGAGGCAGAAAATCAGCTTGAAATTATTGCTAGTCCTAATTTACTTACAGCTAATCAAAATATGGCATCAATTAAACAAGGAACAGAAATTCCTTATGAAGTTTCTAGTGGAAATAATGGTGCAACATCCATTGAATTTAAACAAGCGGTGCTCGGTTTAGAAGTCACCCCTAAAATACTTACTAATAATGAAATGATATTAAATCTTTATATTACCCAAAACACGGCTGGACGATCAATTAAACGTAGAGATGGCGGAGAAGCGCTTGCAATTGATACTCAAGAAATAAAAACACAAGTACATGTAAAAAGCGGTGAAACAATTGTGCTAGGAGGGATTTTTCACCAAATAAATAACCAAATTGCTCATAATGTACCTGGTATAAGTCAAATACCCATTCTAGGTCACCTATTTCAATATAAGAATAAAAAGCAACAGAAAAGAGAATTAGTGATTTTTATAACGCCACAATTAGTTGAGTAAATTTCGACAGAGTTGTATCATACCTTAAGATAGCTCTTAAATTTATGTTTACAGTCCGCACCTAATTCTCGGTACTGTTTATCGATCATTATAATTATCATTTTTTCACAATATAGAGAATAATATGTTTAATGTAGTAGCTTCAGATCTTGATGGCACTTTGTTAACGCCTGAACATAGCTTATCGCCTTATACAAAAAAAATCCTACAAGCATTGCGCAAAAAAGACATTCATTTTATTTTTGCAACAGGGCGACATCATATTGATGTCAGTCAAATGAGAGAAAATATGGAAATAGATGCTTTTATGATAACCTCAAATGGCGCAAGAGTACATGATAGTGTAGGAAACTTAATTTTTAGCCGAAATATAAAACCAGCATTAGCTAGTGAAATTGCTAAAGAATGTATTGACGATCCATTAGTATACACACACATTTATCGCGGCGATCACTGGTTAATTAACAAAGAAGATACCTATTCTTTAAGCTTTCATAAAGACTCACAATTTTCATATGAGTTTTTTAATCCACTTGATTTTGAAACAGATGATGTAGCAAAAATTTATTTCACAACTTGTGATTACGATCTTCATCCACACTTAATTAAGTTAAAAAATCGACTCGATGAAAAATATGGAAATCAGGTAAGTATTGCCTTTTCATCTTTAAACTGTCTTGAAGTCATGGGTGAAAATGTTTCTAAAGGCAGCGCCCTAAAGAACGTCGTTGAAAAACTAGGTTTTGGCTTACAAAACAGCGTTGCCTTTGGTGATGGTATGAACGATTATGAAATGTTAAAAATGGTCGGTAAAGGCTGTATAATGCAAAACGCTAGCACAGATTTAAAAGAAAAATTACCTGAGCTAGAAATTATCGGTTCAAATGCAGATGATGCCGTGCCACACTATTTAGAAAAACTTTTTCTATAAACCATTAACACATATTATTATATGAATATGAATGCAGATAAAGAACTCAATACTATAGGGTTACGTTGTCCTGAACCAATCATGTTAGTTCGAAAAACAATAAGAGAACTTGCTATAGGGCAAGTTCTTTATGTTATTGCCGATGACATGGCCACAACGCGTGACATTCCAAGTTTTTGTAGACACATGGATCATGAACTGCTTAATTCACAAATTGAATCTAAACCTTATCGGTATTGGATAAAAAAAACGCATTGATAACATAATGATTGCTTAGTCATTAAACCATGCTATTAAATTCAATTTGATATAAATAATAACGCAGTGTTCGCCAATCGTCAGGGGAAATACTATCAAACATTAAAAAAAGCGTACGCCGTTGGCTGTTACGGCGTGACCTCAAATTTAAGATTACAACATAACGAAATATTAACGGTTTACGTACTAAGTACCAACGTTGATTATACCAATAGATCTGGCGTATATGATGAAAAATTGCTAATTCCCCTTTTATCATTTGGCAATAACAAATACTACGCCACCATTCAACAATTAATAAAGGCATAACAATAAAGGTATATGAATTTAACGTCGTATCGGCAAATAAAATTAAGCTTATTAAAATTAAAAACAGATAAAAGCTTGATGATAACACCAACTGCAAATAAGATTGACTGAGCCTTGTACTCCACATAACAATTATTCAGCAAGAATAAAAATCAATTATTGCATGCCGAAAAAGAAATTATTTTAGCATTAGTAAAAATTTGTGAGATAATACACAAAAATTATAAAAGTATTACTTAACAATCTGGCTAAAATTTTTATTTTATAGTGACATTAATTTCCAAAAAACTCATTTTTCTAGCCGTTTTACTCTTTTTTATATTCAAATATCAGAAAAGAACTTTGAATTCATTAGGTTGCAACTATTTTAATTTGCAGCTTTACATACTAATTTGATACTAAAAAACAAGTAATAACCGCTTTTTATTTTGCCCAATTTCCTAAAATTAGTATATACTCATCGACTTAAAAATATTGAAATCTTACAGGCAAAAAAGTTTATTGGTATTGTTGCTTTATGCCTTAACTCAATTGGTTAGGAATTAATTGTGATGTTTATTAGAGTATTAAAATTTCTACTTAAATTTTTTGCTGGTTGCTTTCTATGTGGCTTAATCATTAGTATAGTTGGTTATGCCTATTATTCAAAAGATTTACCAGATGTAACTACTCTAAAAGATGTGCAATTACAAACACCATTACAAGTATTAAGTAAAGATGGTGAATTAATTGCTATTTTTGGTGAGCGTCGACGCACGCCACTAAAATATAACCAAATGCCTCAAATAGTTGTTAATGCAGTTATTGCTACCGAAGATTCGCGCTTTCACGAACATTTTGGCATTGATTTAATCGGTATCATTCGTGCCATGTATATTGGAGTAAAACAAAAAGGTTTTTCGCAAGGCGGCAGCACCATAACGCAGCAAGTTGCTAAAAACTTTTTTTTAACACCTGAAAAAAGCATTTCTCGAAAAGTTAGAGAAATGATTTTAGCAATTCGTATGGAAAAAGAATTATCAAAGAATGAAATCATGGAACTTTACTTAAACATGATCAACTTTGGCTCAAGGGCTTATGGTATAGCTTCTGCTTCTTACACTTTTTTCGGTAAAACGCCTGATCAGTTAACGATTGATGAAGCAGCATTACTAGCGGGCTTACCAAATGCGCCTTCTGCATTTAACCCAATTTCTCACCCTAATCGAGCACTAACAAGACGTAATTGGGTATTAAGTCGAATGTTAGATCAATCGTACATCACCCAAGCACAATATAAGGAAGCTATCCAAAAACCATTAAATGTAAGCTATCATGCTCCACAAATCGAATTTTCGGCGCCTTATGTAGCAGAAATGGCACGACAATATATGTTCGAAAAATTTGGCGAAAATGCCTATACTGATGGCTATAAAGTATACACAACAATAACAAAACAGGATCAGCTAGCAGCAAACCAATCTGTACAAAAACACATTATCGATTATGACATTAGACATGGTTATCGTGGTGCAGAAAAAATACTATGGAAAAATAATGAAACGCCATGGGATAATGAACAAATCCACCAAATTTTAAGTAAATATATGTGTTACAACAGTATGTGCCCTGCTGTAGTTTTAAAAGCCACAGATAAAGAAGCAACTGCGGTATTAACAGACAAAAGCCACATTGTAATTTCGTTCGAAGGCATGAAGTGGGCTCGACCATATATTAGTGATAATAGACAAGGTGATTTTCCAAAAAAAGTTTCTGACACATTAAAAGCAGGGCAACTTATTTGGGTTAAAAAACCTGCAGATATTTGGGAGCTTGCACAAATTCCGGGCGTTAATGCAGCATTGGTATCACTAAATTCAGATGACGGTGCGATTAAAGCGATTATTGGGGGATATGATTTTAATTTAAGTAAATTCAACCGAGCCACACAAGCACTTCGTCAATTAGGTTCAAATATTAAGCCATTTATTTACACAGCAACACTAGAAAAAGGCTTAACCATGGCAACGTTGCTTAATGATGCCCCCATTGTGCGCACAGCCGGAAGCGAAACTTGGCGCCCTAAAAATTCACCTCCCACATATGAAGGTCCATTACGTTTAAGAATTGGTTTAGGTATGTCTAAAAATGTCATGATGGTGCGAGCTTTACGTGCTATTGGAATAGATTATGCAGCGACTTATTTAGAACGATTTGGATTCCCAAAAGAAAACATTTCGCATAATGAATCTTTAGCTTTAGGTTCTGCATCGTTTACACCACTGCAGGTTGCAAGAGCCTATTCGGTTATTGCTAACGGCGGCTATTTAATCACACCTTATTTAATAGAACGAATCGAAAACAGCAATGATAACAGCATTATTTATCAGCACCAACCATTGATTGCTTGCCATGACTGCATTGACGATCCTATTGCAACAGATTCAACACCAATATCACTTGGTAATGTCGAAGATATTGCTAATGAATCTGATAACGAAGAGCCAGAACAAGGGAACTTAAAATCAGACGATGATTTAATATTACCTAAAATTAATAATACCTCTGACAAGAATACTGCAACAAAATATGCCCCACATACCATAAGTAGTGATATCGCATTTATTATGAAAGATGGCTTACGAACAACCGTGTTTGGCGGTCCAGGTTGGCAAGGCACCGCATGGCGTGCTAAAGCTTTAGGCCGAAAAGATGTTGGAGGAAAAACAGGTACAACTAATGCTTCAAAAGATGTATGGTTTTCTGGATATGGGGGCAACATTGTCACTACTGTTTGGATGGGATTTGATGATCACCGTCGTGAACTAGGGCGAACCTTCCGTGCCGAAGGTGGTGCAAATACGGCTAATCCTGTTTGGGTTGATTACATGAAAATTGCTTTAAAAGATGTACCGGTAAAAGAAGATATAAAACCTGAAAATGTTATTACCGTAACTATAGATCAAAAAACAGGATTATTACCACAATCTGGAGCTGATACCATGTCAGAATATTTTATTAAAGGTACCGAACCGACACATTATGCAACTAAAGAAGTTGGCACTGAAGTGACAGATTCGGACGGTAATACATCAGAGCTATTCTAAGAAAGGATTTATAATGAATGGTTCAATAAGAATAATTGGTGGAAAATGGCGTGGGCGTAAACTGTCAGTACTTGACAAACAAGGCTTGCGCCCAACAACTGATCGGGTCAAAGAAACGCTGTTTAACTGGCTAATGCCTGTCATACATGATAGTGACTGCCTAGATTGCTTTTCTGGCAGTGGTTCACTAGGATTCGAAGCCGCTTCACGTGGAGCTAAAAGCGTTACACTACTTGAAAAAGACAAACAAGTTGCAAACCTACTCACTAAAAATAAACAGCTTATAGCTAGTCATGCTATTGATATTTACCATACCGATACATTAACATGGCTAAATAAACCAGCACAAAAACAGTTTGATATTATATTTATTGATCCGCCTTTTCATCAATCACTAGTTGAAAAAACAGTAAGCCAACTAGAAGGTAACAACTGGTTAAAACCGTCTTCTTATATCTACATTGAAACCGAACTCACTCATAATGTAACAAGTTACATCCCCACTAACTGGCATTTGCACCGCGAAAAGGCAGCAGGTCAAGTTCAAAGTTATTTATTTATTCGAGACAATATATAATGTTCATATTATTCGGTAAGATTTTCTATTCTTTTGTTTGGCTATTTTTATTATTTAATTTAATTCATCCTTTCCCAAGCCCGGCTAATGTTGTTGCTTATGTTGGCTTGCTAATTTTTGCTATTACCCATGGCTTACAAGCATGGATGTTATATTCCACTATGACCAACCAAGAAAAAAGAGAGGACAAATTTAAAGCACTTAGACTTTTTATTTTTGGTTTTATTGAATCACTTAGCTGGAAAAGCAAAAAATAATTAAAAAAAATTCTTGCGACGTTAAGAATTTTTTGTATAATGCTCACCACTTCTTATGAAGCATTCAAATAAGCGGGAATAGCTCAGTTGGTAGAGCACGACCTTGCCAAGGTCGGGGTCGCGAGTTCGAACCTCGTTTCCCGCTCCAATTATCAAATTTAACGCACCTATCAATGCACAAAAATTACCGATAAATAATACCGATTTATATTTCTAATAAAGCGTGTGATTTCTTATTTTTTATTGATGATTTTTATACAATCTACTTACCTGTTACTCTATTATTTATCCAATACTTCTCGTATCAATTTACCTAACTATTTGAATAGCTGAATAAAGAGATATAATTAAATAGCATTATTATTTGAAAGCAAAATTAAACTGACTAAATATCAGAATAAACCATATACACTTAAAACGGCAATGACTCTTTCTTATTAGTCGCTATTAAAAATAGTATTAGTTGCCTACTTACTAAATTATTTACTGCTGACTATTTCCATTTTATTTTTACGAAAAGGGTGATAACTGCCAAAGATAAACTCATTTCCTCTATCAGAATGAAATAACCTAACCGACTTTAAGTTAATGGGAATTTGACTAATTACGCCCAAAACAAGTTGAGCATTCTGATATTATTATCTCGACTACTACAATTATCTTGAGCGGTAAACCTACCATTGTTTTGGTATGGCTTTATTTACCTATCTAATGCTGATTTAGTCAGCCCACACTGATCAACTACATCAACATGTTTTTACCTCTTTGATACCGCATTACCTTATCTTTTTAAACTCATGAGTAAAATTACGTTTTCTCTTCTTGAAATATACTTTGTCATTGTTGGTTCCTTCTTATTTTTCATTTATCATAACAACGACCTTATAAAACGAGTACTAATTAGTGTAGTCTATCCAATGATTCAAACTACGCTAACATCAGAAAATCAAAATCCAATACAAATTGCATAAGCAGGGAATAAATATGGCATATATGTTACTTACATTAGCGGCTTGCTTTTGGGGCGGTAATTATGTAGTTGGGCATATTCTAATGGCTAACGCTGACCCAATAGTACTTTCAGAGGGGCGCTGGGCTATAACCGCCTTATTATTATTCTTGTTATATCACAAACAAGTTATCAATGATTTTTCCAGAATTAGAAAATCCATAAAATCCACATTATTACTCTCTCTTTTTGGGCAAGTATTATTTCCCGTTACACTTTATATCGGTTTACAATACACAACCTCTTTAAATGCTGCTATTTATATGTCTGCAACACCAGCAATGGTATTGGCTATAAACAAACTGGTGTTTAACGAGCATATTTCAAAAAATAATATTTTAGGTGTTTTATTAAGTTCTTTAGGGGTTATTTATTTAATCTTTAAGGGGGATTTGAACCACATAGAAATGCTAAAAAACCTTAACAGAGGGGATTTATGGGCAA
Organism: Gilliamella sp. wkB18; assembly: GCF_001690875.1. NCBI lineage: Bacteria > Pseudomonadati > Pseudomonadota > Gammaproteobacteria > Orbales > Orbaceae > Gilliamella > Gilliamella sp. wkB18. The sequence goes on along the minus strand of NZ_LZHM01000072.1, from coordinate 6,654 downwards.
TGGGGTCAGCGATAAGTTGGGCTTTTTATTGTTCTTTTTTAAGAAAAAAAGATAAAACCATTCCCAATAATGTATTTGTAACGGTAAGTTCTTTACTAGGGGCATTAATATTATTACCGATTTGCATTCTTTATTTTATTTTCTTTCCTGTTACAAACTTTAGCCCTTATTGGCAATCTAATTTTATTTTAGGTCTATTGTATTTGATATTCTTTCCATCATGGCTGGCTTACTTATTTTGGAATAAAGGTATTATGGAAATTGGTGCGACACGTGGTGAGATTTATACTCATTTAATACCACTTTCAGGAGGGATATTTAGCATGATATTTTTGAATGTAAGTATAAGCTGGTTTCATATAATAAGTGCGATTTTAATTATGATGGGGATAATCCTTTGCTCTAAGAAATAACATGCAATTTTTGCTTAAACAAATTTAAAATCGATCTTTTATATATCCTAAAATGATTAATAATTAATCCTAATAATTATTTAAATCAATATATAAAAAAACATTATAATTTTAATTATTTTGTATAAACATAATATTAAAGTGTGATACTGTCTCATTTTTAGATTAATAAATACGGAAATATTATGTCTCGCCCATCTCACCCTTTGGTTCGTTTATACTTTAAAGTAGGATTGATACCGCAAATTATGTTGGGTTTAATCTTTGGTATTATTCTTGCTGCGGTATCAAAGGAAACCGCATTACATATGTCTTTATTAGGGGACTTATTTATTAATGCGTTAAAATCAGTTGCCCCTATTTTGGTTCTCATCTTAGTCATTGCTTCCATATCAAATCATCAACATGGTAAACAAGCGAATATAAAACCCTTAATTATGCTTTATTTTGCAGGAATGGTACTAGCAGCTTTATTAGCGACAATCGCAAGCTTTTTATTTCCTTCGCAGATTTCATTGGGTGATACATTGGAAAATTTGACACTAACACCACCTAATGGCATATCAGCGGTATTAAAAACATTATTAGAAAAAATGATCGACAACCCAGTTAATGCCCTTATAAAGGCAAACTATATAGGCTTAATTATTTGGGGGGTTGGCATTGGTTTAGCGCTCAGGCACTCAAGTGAAACAACCAAAACTATGATGAATGACCTATCCTATGCTATTTCATTTATTGTAAGAATAATCATCCGTTTTGCACCTTTAGGTGTGTTTGGTTTAGTTGCATCAACACTGGCAGAAACAGGATTTGGTGAATTACTAAAATATGCACACTTATTGGTTGTATTGGTTTCTTGTATGCTGATTGTTGCCTTAATGATTAACCCATTATTAGCGTTTTTAGTCATGCGTAAAAACCCTTATCCACTGGTGTTTACATCATTAAAAGAAAGTGCGATTCCTGCCTTCTTTACGCGTAGCTCTGCGGCGAATATTCCTGTAAATATTGAAATCTGCAAAAAATATAAAATGGATAAAGATACATATACAGTTGCTGTACCATTAGGCGCAGCCATTAATATGTCGGGTGCTGCTGTAACTATAACGGTTTTAACTTTAGCAACGGTCAACTCAATGCCAGCTAGTGCAGGCATACAGGTTGATATCTATTCCGCATTATTATTGTGTATTATCTCCTCTATTTGTGCTTGTGGCGCATCAGGCATTGCAGGCGGTTCATTGCTGCTTATACCTGTAGCATGCAGTATGTTTGGCATTCCTAACGAAATTTCAGCCAAAGTTATAGGAATTGGTATTGCAATAGGTGTTATTCAAGATTCCGTTGAAACAGCGCTGAACTCCTCAAGCGATGTCGTGTTTATCGGCGCAGTTTCATCTGCTTCGCAAAAAAATAGTTAGAGGCTAATAAATTCTAATAGCAACAAGTTGGTTATTAGAAATAAACCTTAATTTAAACTTAGCATTTTAACTTCATCTTTAACACAACAAAACATGATGATCACAAGATCATCATGTTTATATTTTTAGCCTATTGAATGATCTCTAGGCTTCAGGTCCAATTTACAAGGGGTAGCTATGTCATTTAACGCCATTATTTTAGAAAAAAAGGATATGAATGTTTTTAGCTGTTCACTAAAAACAATTAACAAACAACAACTTTTATCCCAACAAGGCGATACATTAATCAAAGTAGCCTATTCAAGTATTAACTATAAAGATGCGCTAGCTTTAACTCATAAAAGCCCTATTGTTAGGCAGTGGCCAATGGTACCCGGTATTGACGGAGTAGGCACAGTTGTCGAGTGTACAAGCGGTCGCTACCAATCTGGTGATAACGTTATATTAAATGGTTGGGGATGTGGAGAAACCCATTGGGGAAGTTTAGCTCAATATGCTTATTTAAAATCTGACTGGCTTATCCCTTTACCTAAAAATATTACCCCTTATCAATCCATGGTGATTGGCACTGCTGGTTATACTGCAGCGTTGTGTGTAAAACGTCTTATGGATTTTGGTATAAAACCACAAGACGACATGATTTTAGTCACAGGTGCAAGTGGCGGTGTTGGTTCAATTGCTATCGCCTTACTGACTAAATTAGGTTATCAAGTCACGGCATCCACCAATAAAATGAATGAAAAACCTTACCTACAACAACTTGGCGCAGTTAATATTATTGACAGTCAAACATTAAAAAAAGCAGGTAAACCACTACAAAAAGAGCAATGGTCTGGAGCAATAGACACCGTTGGTTCATACACATTAGCCAATATCTGTGCACAAACAAAGTATAATGGTCTTGTTGCTTGTTGTGGGCTTGCTCAAGGTATGGATTTTCCAGCTACTGTTGCGCCATTTATATTACGTGGCATAACCTTAGCGGGGATTGATAGTGTTATGGCCAATTACCACAAACGCTTAGAAGCATGGAATCTATTATCACAATATCTTGATAATCAAAGTTTATCTTACATTGGTAAAACCATTACCCTAAATCAATGTGCTGATATCGCTCAAAAAATGATAGCAGGAAAAATAAAAGGACGATTTGTGGTTGATGTCAATAAATAGCCTTGCTATTTGCAGCCGACAATACCATGAACTAATTAAAACCCAACGAGACCAAATGTACCGCTTTTGGCAAAGCGGTTATTATTCTCCTGCTCTCACATGCACATAAAAAATAATATCTGTTCACCTTAGTTATGCTTAATGTGATGCTTCTGTTTGATTTCGGCGAGTTCTTCTTGCGATGTGGCATTAAACGCTTCTACCATCCATTCTGGCCAGCCTTGTCCTTTAATAATTTTGTCTTTAAATTGAGTTTCTTGTTCCCATTTGTATTTGCCGTCGTTTAGACCGGCTAATTTGTTAGCACACATAAAGTTATTGACCCAACCCCAAACCAGATAACTGCCTATGCCAGCACGTAATGGGTCTAACAAGATATGGTCGATTGTTTTATGGGTATGAGGTTTGCACACCATTAATATGGTGGTGTTGAGTGAATATCGTGAAAAATTATGCACCACCACCCCTTGTAAATCTTCCCAGTCATATTCTTTTATGCGTTTTTTATTGGGATGCAAAAAGGTTAACGGATTGCGTAACACTTTAAAATTAAAAAAATAGCTTTCATTGATATACACTTTACCCGTTTTGCGGTTAAAAATAATGGGGCTTCCTCGGCGTGTAAATAAGTTATGATATAATTCAGGAATCAGAAGATATAAAGCAAAAAAACAGGTGATGTTCATCAATAATAATACAATATCTATAATTTTTTGATCATTATTAACCGCAGGAGTCATAGTAAAAACAAAATAAAAATAAAGGCCTATATAAAAAGCAAGGGAAAATATTATTATAAACCAAGTAAATAAATAAAGAATCTGATCAGATTTTGTTTTACGAATAAAAGCACAGTAGTTATCATTGGCATAGAGCAAGCGATCATCGGCACCCGTTAAATAGTTACCGCCTTTTTCTAAATCGCCTATCCAACCAAAAATTTGGGGTTGATATTGTGATGGCATAATTATTCCTTATTCCTTAATCATCTTGGTTATTCCGTTATATGGTGCCGTTGTTTGATTTCGGCGAGTTCTTCTTGCGATGTGGCATTAAACGCTTCGACCATCCATTCTGGCCAGCCTTGTCCTTTAATAATTTTTTCTTTAAATTGGGTTTCTTGTTCCCATTTGTATTTGCCGTCGTTTAGGCCAGCTAATTTGTTCGCGCACATAAAGTTATTGACCCACCCCCAAACAAAATAACTACCTATGCCACCACGTAATGGGTCTAACAAGATATGGTCGATTGTTTTATGGGTATTTGGTTTGCACACCATTAATATAGTGGTGTTGAGTGAATATCGTGAAAAGTTATGCACCACCACCCCTTGTAAATCTGCCCAGTCATATTCTTTAATGCGTTTTTTATTAGGGTGCAAAAAGGTTAGTGGATTGCGTAATACTTTAAAATTAAAAAAATAGCTTTCATTGATATACACTTTACCTGTTTTGCGGTTAAAAATAATGGGGCTTCCTCGGCGTGTAAAAAGGTTTTGATAGATTTCAGGAATAGATATATATAAAGCAAATAAAGAAGTTATTAGAATTGTTACAAAAGTAATGTATATCAAACTTTCATCCTTAAGATCTAAATCTAGAATTAATGAAAAACACATATAAATGGCTGGCATTAAAAGAGCAAAAGTAACTAAAAAAATGGATAAGTAAAATATTTGATCCGATAAAGTTTTACGGATAAAAGCACAGTAATTATCATTGGCATAGAGCAAGCGATCATCGGCATCGGTTAGAGAATTGCCGCCTTTTACTAAATCGCCTATCCAACCAAGAATTTGGGGTTGATATTGTGATGGCATAATTATCCCTTATTCCTTAATCATCTTGGTTATTCCGTTATATGGTGCCGTTGTTTAATTTCAGCGAGTTCTTCTTGCGATGTGGCATTAAACGCTTCGACCATCCATTCGGGCCAGCCTTGTCCTTTAATAATTTTTTCTTTAAATTGAGTTTCTTGTTCCCATTTGTATTTGCCGTCGTTTAGACCGGCTAATTTGTTCGCACACATAAAGTTATTGACCCACCCCCAAACAAAATAACTGCCTATGCCACCACGTAATGGGTCTAACAAGATATGGTCGATTGTTTTATGGGTATTTGGTTTGCACACCATTAATATAGTGGTGTTGAGTGAAGAGCGTGAAAAGTTATGCACCACCACCCCTTGTAAATCTGCCCAGTCATATTCTTTTATGCGTTTTTTATTGGGATGCAAAAAGGTTAACGGATTGCGTAACACTTTAAAATTAAAAAAATAGCTTTCATTGATATACACTTTACCCGTTTTACGGTTAAAAATAATGGGGCTTCCTCGGCGTGTAAAAAGGTTTTGATAAAATTCAGGAATCATTAAATATTCGAGAATAATATAACAAAATAAACCAGGAGTTAAAAGATAGACAAGTGTATCACTATTGCACGTTATAATAGAATATATCAAAGATGGAATTAAAAAGATCCCCGAAATTGAGAAAAAAAAACCCGTCGGGTAGCAACGACACATTACTGTGTCGCCGCCCCCTAAGAACTGTACGAGCGAATTTCTCCGCATACAGCTCAAGCCTTCCTATTAACTTATTGCTAAGTCGGTTTCAATACGTCTAACTTCAGTGCATGAACTTTAGTATGACATACAGGGTGTAATAATATTCTGTTTTCCAGCTTATTATCTCCCCCATGTACACGGTATATAATATGATGGTCATGCCAACCTGTCTCTTTTGTGATAGGTAACTGACATAATCCACAACGCCCTTTTTGTTCTTTATACAGCCTTTGCCATTGACTTCTGTGCGAATAATCTTCGTACATCCGTTTTTGGTAAAGCGTTTCGCCGTATAATTCCCATTCAGGTAAAAACGGATTGTATTCCGATTTCACCTTTACATGACGTTTAATTTCTGTCTTACTGCACAGCAGTAATTCCATCCATTTCTTTTCACCGTGTCGATTTATTGTGTGTGTGCCAAATATCCAGTCCCTGTTTTGTATCCTTGTAAAATATTTCTCTTTTACAAATCGTTTCCGTCTGTTACTGTGTCTTCGACAACACCAACGCCAAATCGCTTTCCAGACTAAATGGTCTACTTTACTGTACGTTTCTTTAGCAACAATGCTACGGTGATAGTTAGCCCATCCCCTTAACATTGGATTTAATTTTGCTATTAGTATGTCCTGCTTAACCATCTTCATTGCACTTATTGTCTCTTTTACCTTGCGATAAAATGCTTTCACATTCTTTTTGCTTGGTTTAATCAACAATTTGCCTTTAAATGATTTTACTGTCCACCCTAAGAAATCAAATCCTTGCTCGATATTAACAATGCGCGTCTTTCTTTCAGATAAGGTTAATCCTCTCTCTTTCAAAAATTCACGCATTACTGGTATAACTTCATTTTCCAGTAATTCTTTCGAACTTCCGGATATAATAAAATCGTCCGCATATCGAACCATATACACCTTATTGGCTCGCCGTTGTCTATTTCCTACTACACCGAAGTGTTTCGTTAATAGTTCGTCCATACCATCCAGTGCCATGTTCGCCAAAGTCGGTGAAATAATACCCCCTTGCGGTGTACCTTCCTCCGTCCGCTTGACCTGCCCCATATCCACTACACCCGATTT